>CBETCF010000242.1:0-2838 GCA_965534785.1 uncultured Psychrobacter sp. | reverse complement strand
TCAATGACTGCTGATGCTGATAATAGCCATCAAGATATGAGTGAGACGGATCATAGCATGCACAATATGGATAGCTCAGAAAGTAATTAGCTATTAGCGCATGTCAGATCAGTGCTAGTACATTCAATGCTAAAAAAACCTTCAACAGAATTATTTGTTGAAGGTTTTTTATTTATAATGATTAAATTATCAGTATAAGGATCGCCCTGCTACTCTTGCCACTGCTCAAGACTAAACTTAGTATCCAAATGCTTCTCTAGTGCTGGCAAATTAAAGGCATCGTCTTCACTGACGAAGCTAATGCTCACCCCTGTTTGCCCTGCGCGTCCCGTACGACCAATACGATGCACATAATCATCAGGCTGATCTGGCAAGGTATAATTGACCACATGACTAATATCGTCGACATGGATACCCCGTCCTGCTACATCCGTCGCGACCAAGATAGAAGCATGACCTTCCTTAAAACGCTGTAGATACTTTTCACGCTTTTGTTGAATCACATCGCCCGATAGCATTACAATTTTATGCGCTTGACGTAGCTTATGATATAAGCGCTTAACTTGATCTTTGCGATTAGCAAAGACGATAACTTTATCGACATTTTTATCAGAAATAATACGCTGTAAAGCCGCTAGCTTCTGATCCTCTGTTAATAGATAGAAATGCTGATCTACCAGCTCACTAGTCTTATGTTCAGGCTCGATCTCTACAAACTGCGGCTCATGTAACCAACGGTAGGCCAAATTCATCACGTCTTGGTTAAAGGTCGCTGAGAACAATAAGCTTTGACGGTCAGTATTAGCAGGCATCCGGCCGACTAAACGCTTGATATCAGGAATAAAACCCATATCGAGCATACGATCGGCCTCATCTAATACTAGCACCTCTACTCTATCTAGATGTACCATGCCCTTGTTCATTAGATCGATTAAGCGTCCTGGAGTAGCGATGATTACATCGATATACTGGCGCTCAAGCTCATGCTGCTGAGCATCGTAACTGGTACCACCCATAATACAAACACTGTGCAATGAAGTATATTTGGTCAGTTCTATACAATCCTCAAATATCTGCTGTGCCAGCTCGCGCGTAGGCGCCATGACCACCGCACGTGGCTCACCAAGATAGCGCTCCTCAATATCGGCAAAAGGACGATTAAGCAGCGCTTCCATAATAGTGATCAAAAAAGTTGCAGTCTTGCCAGTGCCAGTCTGTGCCTGTCCAATAGCATCCTGATGCGCCAAAGTATGCGGCAGTATTTGTGCCTGAATAGGCGTTAATTCGGTAAAACCTAAATCTTTAATCGCGCGTAAAGTCGGCGCTGACAGTGGTAAATCAGTAAATTTAGTAAAATGACTCAAAAAATTATCCTTGTGGGTTAAGCGCTTCTATTATTAAGCACTTATGTAGCAAATGCTAGCAGTCTCTGAAAGCATTTATTTTAATGCCGCCATCAAACGAAAAAGAGTCAAACCTATAAACCCATCTCTACCTATACATGATAATACATGCATTATCGGTTAGATAAGCCTAGTTTGACTCAGTAGTATAGCAGTAGTAGTTGCTGCTAGCATAATGGCAAAATGCCACAGCTGCTGAACAGATTACTCTTCTACTTTTCTAACTTCTTCAGCTTGTAGGCCTTTGTCACCTTCAACTACACTGAATTCTACTTTTTCACCATCTTTTAAAGAGCGATAACCATCACCTTGAATAGCGCGGAAATGGACAAAAATATCTTCGCCACTATCACGTTGAATGAAACCAAAACCTTTTGAGTCATTAAACCACTTAACGATACCTTGCTCACGAGCTGACATAATAAGTCTTCCTAAATAGTACGCTTAGTCCCGAATTCCTTTGCAACATTGCATATAAGCGGGTGCTAAGATGATGATATTAGAATCTCAAAACCTTTATTTAAAAAAGCTTTGATAGTATTTATTGAACCATAAGCAATCTACATAAATTATTATTGAACTCACTAGTAATAAATTTGTAATGTATGTTGCTTAAAAATATCATAGCACGGGTTTTTGGTAACTTAAAGTCTTTTAGTTGCATTTTTAACGACTATAGCCGTTCTTATATAATTTTTTTATCAATTATTCTCTAAGCTGTTATTATAATTAGCTGTTGGTAAGTCCAATTGGTGATGACTGCTAATTTTTAGCTCTTTATTATTTACTTAAAGCTATTTTACTTTTTTATTTTTATCGAGAAAATCATGAGTACCCCTATCGATTCATCAAAATCCTCTACAAAAAAACAGTCAACTAATATGGCAGGCAATCATTCCATAGCATCATCTTATTCTCTGGACACTGCTGACAAATCAGCGGTTACTCGTAAATTATTATTGATTAATGGCGTCAATCTAAATTTACTGGGTAAGCGTGAACCTGAGATATACGGGTCTACTACTTTGGCTGATATAGAAGCGCGCTCAATAGCACAAGCTGCCAAACATAATATCGAGCTAATCTGTATTCAATCCAATCATGAAGGACAGTTGGTCGATGATATTCAACACTACGGTTTATTAGCAGACACAGAAGCGCAAGTTGACGCTCTTATTATCAACCCTGGCGCTTTTACTCACACCTCAGTTGCGCTTCGCGATGCTTTATTAGCCACAAAAAAACCCTTTATAGAGGTGCACCTATCCAATGTACATAGCCGCGAGACTTTCCGCCAGCATTCCTATCTGAGCGATGTGGCTACTGGAGTGATATGTGGCCTAGGGCATTTGGGTTATCAGATGGCACTAGAGTATTGGTTGAGCACTCTATATCAAGTCGACTAAGCAAATTTTGCAAAAGCGCTTTAAACATT
>CBETCF010000241.1:0-2842 GCA_965534785.1 uncultured Psychrobacter sp. | reverse complement strand
ACACCGCCACTATAATCCTCGCGATGACAAGCCATACAGTCAGCAGTACGCGCAACATAAGCGCCACGATTGGCCAGATCACTATTAGCAGGGCTGACGTTGGGTAGGCTTATCGGACTAAGAGTGCTAACGACAGCTGGCGCACTATCAGCGAATGCCGCACTAGATACTAGACTAAGTAACAATGCCAATACTGATGCTGAAAATCTTATGAGAGTGAGCTGCATAATATCCTTATAGAGCTGGCAGGTTGTACTGATTTTACTACAATAAAACGATATTGCTTGTGTTGGCTTGTCTTGTTATTTGATCTAAAATCTACTGCTTAGTGGCGGCAACTTGAATATTTAAGGTCAGGTTATTAGCCATTCCAAATAAAGAATACTTATTAATCTTCCACTTGGTTCGGTCAATGGTCGTAGTAAATCTACCGCCACAGATTTCTTTTTTAACAGTAGAATTTAGGTAGCAGTTGAAGGTATTCGCTTTTAAGCTGATCGGATGAGTCTCACCATGCAAGGTGAGGTTGCCATCGACCTGAGTCACTTGTGGACTGGTTTTATTATTAAAGTGCCATTTACTAGACTCAAAACGCGCCAAAGGAAACTGCTGAATATCAAAAAAGTCAGCGCCTGTTAGCTTAAGATTAAAGGCTTTATTACCAGTATCTAACGACTTGATAGGGATAATAAGCAAGATATTGCCCACTCTTAAACGTGGGTCGTATTGTAATTGTCCTTTAACGTTATAAAAGCCGCCAGTAGTGCTAGAGCTTTTAAAGTTATCAAGCGCAAATAGTACATTAGTTTGAGCAGAATCAATAACGTAACTGGCCGCATGACTAGAAGCAGTGCTACTGACTATGACCAGTAATAGCGATAGCCCTTTATAACAATGTGTCATGTATTGCTTGAGAGAAAATCCTACCATAACCACATTCCATTGTTAGATTCTAATACATAATGAGCTTACTAATTTAAGTTAGATTAAATATTTTTAATTAGCTTATATTTATTTTATACGCTATTTTTCAATAATTTAGTAGATGTTTTTTAGGTATATAGTGATAGTAATTACAATGGCAGAAGTTACTCAAAGATTGCTATCAAACCCTAATTAACTCTTCTTTAGCTAATCAACAGCGTGTTAAGAAAGCGTTGAGATGAAGGGCAGGTTTTAGGGTTAAAGTGTGCTCTAAACCGCTACCCCAAATAAGCGCCCAATCATCGCTGTCGCTAGCATGGCAAGCACGCCCCAAATCACCACCCGAGCGGTAGCAGGAATAATAGGCGCACCGCCCAAGCGCGCGGATACGACACCGAGCAATACTAAGCCTACTAAGGTTACAAATGCTAATGACCAGACCAATGATTGCGCAGGCAAGGTCAAAATACCAATAATAGGTAACATAGCGCCAGTAACGAACGCCAGCCCTGAAGCAATCGATGCCTGAATGGGCTTAGCTTTACTGAGGTCGGTTAAGCCTATCTCGTCACGGGCATGGGCTTCGAGGGCATCATGTTCGGTCAAGGCTACCGCGACTTGATGAGCCAAAGCATGATCAAGTCCACGTGCGACATAAATTTTTGTCAGCTCAAACAGCTCACGTTCAGGGTTATGAGTCAGCTCGTGCTGCTCTTGCTCTAGATCCGCTTTTTCGGTATCCGCTTGTGAAGATACTGAGATATACTCGCCCGCCGCCATTGATAAAGCACCTGCTGTCAACGCCGCCATTCCCGTTAATAATAACGTTTGGTTGCTTGGGTTTGCCGCAGCTACACCGACTAATAAACTGGCAGTTGAAATTAGCCCGTCATTGGCACCCAGTACTGCCGCTCTAAGCCAATGATTACGGTTGCTCAGATGTAGCTCGTCATGAACAGAGTGATGCATAGATATCCCCAAACACTGTAAATATGAAGTCAATTATGACATTGTAGCTTATAACTTCATCTCGGATCATCTGAGTTGTCTTAATGCCAATAGTCGATAGCTTATCAGTAAAAAAACCATCGTCTGACTGCCTGCATAAAATAATAATAATGGCAGTGCCCGACTGTCAGACCCCACCATAAACACATGAATACTGATCAGCATATAAGCCATAAAGGTCAAAAAGTGTAGCCATCGCCAAGCCGATTGGCCAAGGTATTGCTTAACATAAAAGCTAAAAGCGCAGATAAATAATAGCCAAAACCCTAGCTGCCCTAATGCAATACCCACACGATCTGTCTGAAAACCAAAGGGCAGTAATATCTGCCATAAATTAAGATTTAGATAATTATCTGCTAACAAAATGCCAGCATGAAAGGCGGCAAAGCCTACTGCAATTAGGCTAAAATATTGATGCAGAGCAAATACCCGAGCATTATTAAAAACTTTGCCTAAACGGGTACTTAGCAATAAGCCAAAAACCATCGCTAACCAGAATAAGCTATAGGAGACAATCCCACTGGCTCGTGATAAATACCAAAAATGCTTATCAGTTGCGCTCAGTAACTGAGCAGTGGCGTCTCCCCATATTAAAAGGGCATAGCTACCAACCGAAATGCCAATGCCCAAAATTAATATAATCCATGGGACTCTAGCGACTGCTGTCAATTTAGAATCATTATGACTATTAATAAGATGATCAGTTTGCATGGCTATGCTCCTATGAATATGTACCTAACAAGCTGTTAATTAAGGGTTCTTTAATTAACAGCTCTCTAGTAAAGCTATCTCAATCATTTAAATCGCTATTGATTCTGAATGAACTAAATTTGAATAAATGGCGCGGGAGGTCAGTACTTGGTTATCAGTAGCAATTAAAATTGCCGCAATATGATTGTTGTTAAGCCAT
>CBETCF010000240.1:0-2843 GCA_965534785.1 uncultured Psychrobacter sp. | reverse complement strand
AAGCTTAATCCAAAACTTAATGCCATTATTCATCGTTTTGATGAGCGCGCCTATGCAGCGGCGCAGTCAGAATTACCGTCTGGGGCTTTTACCGGTGTCCCTTATTTGCTTAAAGACTTGTCCTTTAGCTTTGAAGGTGAGCCGCTAACGATGGGTAGTCGTAGCGTCAATATTCTTTCAGATTACGATAGCGAAATTGTCAAACGCATGAAAGCGACAGGCGTTAATACTTTCGGTAAGACTAATACTCCAGAGTTTGGTTTAATTATTACTACTGAACCTAAAGCTCATGGCGCCACTCATAACCCATTTAAGAAAGGCTATAGCTCAGGTGGCTCATCAGGTGGTAGTGCGGCAGCAGTCGCTAGCGGCATTGTACCGATGGCAGGCGCTGGTGATGGGGGCGGCTCTATTCGTTTCCCAGCGGCTTGGTGTGGGGCTTTTGGTTTCAAGCCTAGCCGTGGCCGTAATCCAATGGGCCCAGTGCTAGGAGAAGGCTGGGAAGGCGCAGTTGCCGATCATGTGATTACTCGCAGTGTGCGTGATAGTGCTGCGATGCTCGATGCTACTAGTGGCGCTGAAATTGGTGCGCCTTTTGTCATTGCACCGCCGGAAACCAGCTTTTTAGAAGCAGCCATGCGCGCGCCCAAGCAGCTTAAGATTGCGTTACATCAGCAACCGTTGATTGCCGGTACAGTAGTAGATAAAGAGGTGCTAGCGGTACTTGAGCGTACTGCCAAGCAGTTAGAAGCGATGGGTCATATCGTTGTACCGGCTGAGCCTAATATCAATATAGAAAAGTTTTGGCACGACTTTATGGTGGTGGTTTGTACCCATACCGCCTTTACTATTGATAACCTAGAGCGCGACTTTGGTGCGGTACATGTGCATAAGCTTGAGCCACAAACTTATAATATGGCGCTATTAGGACGTTCACTATCAGCGGTAGATTTAGCGCATGCTAAGCAAGGCTGGCACGATAGTCAATATCAGACGGGACTGTTGCTAGAGAGCTACGATATGATTTTGTGTCCGACGGTACCGACGCCAGCAGTTAAGCACGGCGTGCTGCCACCAAGTATTATGGATGAGATGCTCATGCGTAGCGCTGAAGTGCTCAATAAGGGTATCGATATGGGTAAATACGCCTTTAGCTCAGGAATGATAGAGAAGCTTAGCCATCCGGTACTTAGCAAAATGGCCTTTACTTTATTAGGTAATGTCACCGGCTTGCCAGCAGTCTCTGTACCAGTAGGCATGAGCAAGAAAGGCTTACCTATTGGTATGCAGCTGATCGGGCGGATGAATGATGAGAGTACATTATTCAGTATGGCAGGTGAGATGGAGCGAGCTGGCATGTTCACCAAGGCGGCATTTGAGAAATAACTAAGCGTAACCTAGCCGTAGCTTAATACGCTAAAGCTTAATAGGTTAGTCAAAGCGATAAATATCCATACCTAAGCTGTGATGCGCCATGCTTTGGTGCACCACACTCACCCGTTGTCCTGCCCCTAAGGCGAAAAATAATGGTAGTAAATGCTCATCGCTTGGATGGATGTTTTTATAGTCGGGATACTGCTGCCAATCTAAAGCGGCAGGTATATCGCTTTTTAATTGCTGTAATAGCCATAGCTTAAAGTCTTTTGCTGTTTTATCGATGCTATCAGCATCCCAACGCATGGCTTGTAAATTATGAGTAATATTTCCTGAGCCGATTATCAGTATTTGCTCATCCCTTAGCCGAGCGAGCTGCGCGCCCAACTGATAACAAGCAACGCTATCATAATGCTGTGGTAAAGAGACTTGCACGATAGGCACATCTGCCTGCGGATAAAGATGGCGCAGCGGCGACCAAACACCGTGATCACTGACTCTTAATGGATTAGCTACCGCATTGAAACCGTGAGCATTCAGCTGCTGCACTAAAGACTCAGCAAGTGCAGCGTGTCCGGCTGCCGGATACTGTAGCTCATGCAGCTTACGATCAAAGCCTGAAAAGTCATGCCAAGTCTTGGGCTGCGGGTTGCTACTGATCTCAAGTTTTGAAGAAGTCCAGTGCGCCGACATAATGATAATAGCCCGCGGTTTAGGTAAGTTTTGCCCGATACGAGCAAGCGCACTGGTAGTCGCTGATTGT
Organism: uncultured Psychrobacter sp.; assembly: GCA_965534785.1. GTDB lineage: Bacteria > Pseudomonadota > Gammaproteobacteria > Pseudomonadales > Moraxellaceae > Psychrobacter. Next base: position 706 of record CBETCF010000240.1, on the reverse strand, counting down.
TCAATAGCTAAGGTAGGCGCGCCATGTGAGATAAAAAGCGCAGGCAACTTTGCTGCGTTACTGAGACCGATAGGCATATCTTCCCAAGCGACCGCACCGCTAATAGGCGTGGTCGTATCATCAATATTATGATGGGGGCTGTGATAGGAGTGGCTAAGAGACTTGACGGACTTTGAATGGTTCATCTCACGTTTATTAGGGCAAACGCGCGTTTTTCAATCTCATTTGGGCTTTATAGTTTGTATCAATTACCGCGGTGGTAGGGGTGATTATGGTTGATACTCATAGCGCGATACAATTGCTCCATCAGTACTACCCTTACTAAAGGATGCGGCAAAGTCAGCGCTGAGAGTGACCATTTCATATCAGCTTGTGCCAGTACTTCTGGTGAGACGCCATCAGCACCGCCTATTACCAAAGCGACATCATCGCCTTGCTGCATAGCGTCCGCTAACTTTTCAGCTAGTCCTTCTGTCGATATCATCTTACCTTTGACATCTAATACCCAAAGCTGTTCGCGTCCGCCAGCATTATGGGCAGCTAATATAGTCTGACCTTCTTGCTCGCGATACTGAGCTAAGTTTGCCTCAGAAGGACTTTTGGCGCGCTTAGCGGCTGCTAATTCTATGATTTGCGTGGTCAACATCGGCTGTATACGCTTAAAATAATCATCGAAGCCTGTTTGAATCCATTTAGGCATCTTTTG
>CBETCF010000239.1:0-2869 GCA_965534785.1 uncultured Psychrobacter sp. | reverse complement strand
CTTGAGTATTTGGCTATTGGTTTTTTATTTAGCGAAGGGCTTATTGAGCATAGTCATGAATTGCTAGATTGGGAAGTCACCCCATTAACCGATCAGGCCAAGCTAGAAGCGTTTAGGGTCGATAGTTATGACAGTTATGAGAACACTGATGGAGCAGATGGCATCAATAGTATTAACGCTTTTGAGCATTTATTAGACTATGATACCTATGTGGTGGAGTTAGTACTGAATCAACGCTGTCATCAGCGCATTCAGGCGCAGAAGCGTCAACTGGCAGGTCGCACTGGTTGCGGCATGTGTGGTATCACCGGCCTTAGCCAAGCTTTGCCAGATCTCAGCCACTATTTAGCCAATAAAAAAGCTGATGTCATCACTAAACCTAGCCTCGATACCTTATTAAGCATAAGAGCACAAGTCGATGAGATGCAGCATACTCATCAGCTGACGGGTGCTGTGCATGCCGCCGCTACTCTATATAATGAGCAGCTTTATTTGTTTGAAGATGTCGGTCGCCATAATGCGCTAGATAAGCTTATCGGTTGGCAATTACGACAAAAGGCCGAGATTGATTGCGTAGTGATGACTTCGCGCTTATCTATTGAGCTAATCCAAAAATCTATTCGTATGCAGCTGCCTTGGCTCGTCGGCATGTCTGCACCTACTAGTACTGCTGTACGTGTGGCTGAGCGTTATGGCTTGGGACTAGCTGGGTTTTTGCGAGATAATAGAGTGACGTATTACTCAGACCATCGCTGATTTAACTACATTTAACTATAAAAAATTTGCTACTTCTCAAGCACTGCTTTTATCCATAGCCAAGCATCAATCAACAAACTCGTAAAAAGAAAAGTCATGACTAAACTCAAATACATCGCTCACTATCCTGAGTACATTCAAGCACAAGTAGCTCAGCTCATTAGCAGTGGCAAGCTTGGCGATTACCTTGATAATAAGTATCCGAACAGCCATCAAATTCAAAGTGATAAAGCGCTATATCAGTATATTAATGAGATCAAAAATGACTATATGCGTAAGAGTAGTCCGTTATCGCAGGTCAGCTATAACTCGAAGCTACAAGTGCTTAACCGAGCGCTAGGCATTCACACTTATCAGTCGCGAGTGCAGGGCAGTAAGCTTAAGTCGCACAATAGCATTACGGTGGCGAGTCTATTTAAGGAAGCCCCGCCAGAGTTTCTACGAATGATAGTGGTACATGAGCTCGCGCATTTCAAAGAAAAAGATCATAACAAAGCTTTTTATCAATTATGCAATCATATGCAGCCGGACTATCATCAGTTTGAATTAGATACTCGGCTTTGGTTGCATTGGCGCGAGCTTAGGGAAGTAAACAGCTAAGGAGAGCAATTATGATAATACTAGCTATTGGCGGTAGTGGTAGCATGGGCCGTGCAAGCGTGCGTGCGGCTTTAACTTTTGATTTTGTCAGCGAGATAGTCGTTGCCGGCATTGATAAACAGCTAGCTGCGCGTTTTGTCGATTCATTGAATGATTCACGTGTGCGTTCTATCTATCTAGATGTAAACGATAATCAGAGCTTAAGAGCAGAGATTAGAAAAGTCGATGTCGTGCTAAATACTGCTGGGCCGTTCTTTCGTTTTGGTGTGCCTATTTTGACAGCAGCTATTGAGGAGTCTAAGCACTACTGCGATATCTGCGATGATTGGCAACCAACGGTCGAGATGCTCAAATTATCTGAGCGTGCAAAAGCAAATAAGGTCACCGCTATTATCGGTTTAGGGGCAAGTCCTGGCATCGCCAATTTATTATGCGTCAAGGCGGCGACAGCATTAGATGAAGTAGAGACTATCGTTTCTGCCTGGAAATTATCTGGGGCAGTTAACGCTGATGATGGTTTTAGAAAAAGCGAGGCCACTATTAGTAAAGAGGCGGCTAATAATGCTTTAGTAAATAACAGTAGCCAAAATCAAGTAGACGCGGCGGCTGTTCATCTCATTCATTGTTTGTCGGAGGATATTCAAGTGCTCAGTAATGGTGAGATGATTACCACCAGAGCTTTGCAGCATACGCAGCTTGATTTTCCCACTATTGATAATCTAGAGGTTTGGTCGTTAGGTCATCCTGAAGCGATAACTTTAGTCAGACGTTTCCCTAAGCTCAAAAACTGCTACAACGGTATGCTAGGTATTGGTAGTAGGGTTGAGGGCTTGCAACAGATCGCCAATGCGGTAGCAGCCAAACAGCTAACGGTTGATGCGGCAGCGCAGATGTTGATGGTTAAGGATGAAGAAAGTAGCGAAAAAACCAGTCCTGATAATAAGCAAGGCAAAACTAAAGAGGATAAAATTCCAGAAATGCTAGCTTATGCGTCAGGGCAAAAAAACGGTCAGACTACAACTACTGGTGCTTTTTTAAAAAGCTATCCCTCAGGAGGCATGGCTACTATTACTGGTATTCCTTTGGCACTATTTTTGCCCTTATTACAGCAAGGTCATTTACAGAAGCATGGCGTATTCGCACCAGAAGAGGTGATTAACCCGGATGTGTTTTTTAAGCTATTTGACGAATTCTGTGGCTCGAAAGGTTGCGGTTTGACCATTGTTACTTCGAACAAGGTTTCTTCGGACGAGGCTAGTTCCGATAAAGTTACCGAAGACACTAGTGTTTAAAATAAGACTTCTTTAAACCCTATAGTTTGGGTTTTTGTTGCTTATGGTCAGAATAAAGTGGCGATCTTATTAACCATAAAAAAGCCTGCTTAACAGCAGGCTTTTTCGTACAACAAACTATAAAAACTTAATTAAGAATTAATCAACACATCACCATGCTTATCACGAAGATTATTCTTCATCATTTTACCAGCGCCGTTCAGCACAATATTATCGACAAA
>CBETCF010000238.1:0-2893 GCA_965534785.1 uncultured Psychrobacter sp. | reverse complement strand
GCATCTTTTGGGCTGACTTTATGACCCATAGATTCTAACTTTTTGACCGTATCGATATTCAGTGCTTTTTCAACACGAATCTCGTCTGGCAACCATTGGTCATGAATACGCGGTGCGTGAGTGGCTTCAGCGATATTCATATCGTGGTCGATAACGTTAGAGATAATCTGCGTAACCGTGGTAATAATGCGGCTACCACCTGGGCTGCCGGTGACGATATAAGGCTTGCTATCCTTGAATACTAAGGTTGGACTCATAGAGGACAGCGGGCGTTTATTAGGCTCAACGGCATTGGCTTCGCCGCCGATAAGCCCATAAGCATTAGGCACACCGGGCTTAGCAGAAAAATCATCCATCTCGTTGTTGAGTAGAATACCGGTTCCTTCAGCGACTAAACCAGTGCCATAAGAGAAGTTTAAGGTGTAAGTATTGGCTACCGCATTACCTGCTTTATCAACGATAGAGAAATGGGTGGTTTGGTCGCTCTCGTAGGGTAGGGGGTTATTAGCCTTGACCGTAGCTGCTGGCGTGGCATTATTAGGATCGATTAGATTACGTAGTTTATTGGCGTAAGGACGCGCGGTAAGCCCACTAGTAGGCACGTCAATAAAGTCAGAATCCCCCAAATACTCGGAACGATCGGCATAAGCCAGTTGCATCGCCTCCGCCATCAAATGAATGCTCTGCGCGCTATTTTGACCATAGTCTTTTAGCGGATAGCCTTCTAAGATATTCAAGATCTGCACGATATGAATACCGCCAGAAGACGGCGGTGGCATAGAGACAATCTCGTAACCGCGATAATTACCTTTGACCGGCTCGCGAGCAATAGCCTCATAATTAGCTAAATCCTGCAAACTCATAGCACCGCCGGCTTCATTGACCGCTTTGACCAATTTAGCTGCCGTATCTCCCTTATAAAAACCATCAGCACCCTTATCGGCAATGAGTCTGAGCGAGCGCGCTAATTCAGGCTGACGTAAACGCTCACCGGGTTGATAAGTACTGCCATCAGCCTTAAAGAATATCTTTTTGGTGCTTGGCCACTTTTGCATACGCTCTTTTAAGGCTTCCAAGGACTCAGACAAGCCTGCCGTCACATCGATGCCATCAGCCGCTAATGCAATAGCAGGAGCCATCACTTGCTCACGCGTCATAGTGCCATGATCTTCTAAAGCTTTTAGCAATCCGGCCACTGTTCCTGGTACGCCAACGGCTAAGCCATGATAGCGAGATAGATCGCTGACAGCATTGCCATCGGCATCTAAGTACATATCACGTTTGGCAGTACTAGGCGCTTTTTCGCGGTAGTCGAGTGCAATGGTTTTATCTTGTTTGGCGTCATAAATCATCATAAAGCCACCACCGCCAATATTACCAGCACGCGGCAAAGTCACGGCCAAAGCAAAGCCAACGGCTACTGCAGCGTCAACGGCATTGCCACCGTCTTTTAGAATTTGTAGACCAATATCGGAGGCAAGTGCTTCTTGACTGGCAACCATACCGTTCTTAGCCCATAGCGGATGCTGAATGGCATCATTTGAATAGATGGCTTGATCGGCTTTGGCGGCAGTGGTATTTGTGAGGGTAGGGTTCTTTACTAGTGCATTTGACTGCTTAGTATTGGCAATGGTAATGCGTTGAGTTTCAGATATCACCATTGGGTTATCGGTCATGATAGCCAGATTAATAGCACTAGTATTAATAGAGGTGTTATTGATGGTGGTTCTAGTGTTGAGTTCGGGCTCAAGCGCATGGCTAGAGATAGAGACCAAAAACGTGCTACTAATTAATAAGATAGCCGCTTTTATATTGGCTTTATTCGTATGAGTTTTTTGCTTATAGTTTGAGCTTGGATTTGACATCGTAAAGTCCTTTTTACGGCTAAAGAAGAGAGTAAGTTATATAGTGATAATAGCTTGATGTTACTTTACTACAATCGAGCCTTGCTGAATATAAAACAAACTTTTATTAATTAAGCCAAATTATTCGTCTGCAAATATCTAAGCGTACGCTCATAGCCATAGTGCCACTGCGCTTGCATTTGCTGCACAAAATTATCGTAGTCGGCATGAATCAAATCAATGTGTCTGCCTTTGATATTTAAGCGTTTTTGTACATGCTGTCCTGCTAGTGCCTTGCCATTATCAGCGAAGGGCAACCAATGAATGTCGTTTTGCTTAATAGTATCCTGATAAGATAAAACTTCCTCTAAACGATGATTAGGATCAAAACCAAAAATACGCTGAATAGCTGGCGCGGCTAATACTTTATCGTAACCATTTTTGGTTTCAGCAAACACGGTATTGCCAAACTGGCTTGCCAACTCGATAGGAGTTAAGTCAATGACACCGCCTAAACTCCAACCGACATGGTCAATATGTGTGGGTTGTAAATAATACATATCTGCCGTCGAAGCTCTAACCGCTTGAGCAATATCCCAGTCAGCGACCGTATGAATGTTTTGTTGAATACGCTCAGGGGCATAGCGATGGGTAGGGCAATGCAAAGTTTGCTCATCAATATGAGTCAAAAGAGAGTTAGGGGTAAATAGTACTTCTTGTAGTTTGGCTAAAGGTTGCTGATTTTTGACTTTAGATTCATTTCTTAAATCGGATTCTATCGGCATAATACGACTGGCAATGATAGCAATATCAGGTTGGTTATCCGTTTTAGAGCCCGGTTTGAGCTTGATAAGCTCCTCTAGCCAAGTCGCTTCATTGGTAATTTCAAACATAGCAAAATGATTTAACTCAGCCAATAATTGCGCAGAAGTCTCGCGACTATGAATAGCATTCAATCGGGATAAATATTTGGATAACCCTAAGCGTTTGATACCTTGATAAAAATAGCTAGGTTTCTGTTTTAACGGGTTCAATGCAAAGTTTTGCCG
>CBETCF010000237.1:0-2896 GCA_965534785.1 uncultured Psychrobacter sp. | reverse complement strand
ATAGCTTTTATAATATTGGGGTAGGCGGAGCAGCGGCAAATATTACCACTCATACGCTCAGCTATTTCTTGTACTAGTAGACCATTAGGGGCTTTTAGATCCGTAGTCACATAGCTTGGCCAGTTTTGTTTGACCTCTTCAATAAGCGCAGTCGCCGAACAAATCTGTCCTGGGGTACAGTAGCCGCATTGAAAGGCGTCATGATCTTTAAAGGCTTGCTGCAATTCCGATAGCGACTCTGGCATACCGATGCCTTCGATAGTGGTAATCTCATCGCCATCATGCATAATGGCAAGAGTTAAACAGGAATTAATACGCTCACCATTAATGAGCATAGTACAAGCACCGCACTGACCGTGGTCACAGCCCTTTTTGGGCCCTGTTATTTGCAAGTGCTGACGGCAAACATCGAGCAGAGTGGTACGCGGATCAAGATTATCAAAGTGATAGTCTTGGTTGTTGATATTCAAAGTCAAAGTAGACATGCTGGCTTCTCGCTGGCAAAGGATATAGTTAATCCTAAATTAAAAGGGTACTGTCATTACAGCGTGCTACTGGTATAAATTTTCCTTGCGTGCTGCTCTCCCTAGAGGCTGCGCAAAATTCATCCCACTAGCACTGTATTTATTTTATAGTGCATCGACTATAAGTAGCTAATTAAAGGTTAGTAAAATTTTAGAGGCAGCAGAGAAGTCAGTCTGTGGAGTAAATGTAGTCTTTACCAACGATTGCTTACAAAGCTTTAAATAGCATTTTGCATGAGAATGCTATTTTTTGCGTCCAAAAAAACCCTTACTAAAAGCTAGTCTTAGTAAGGGTTTTAGGATTATTAACTTTATTCGTTATGTTGTTTACAGTTCTATAAGCGCTTTATGGTTTTGCATTTAGAAAGTATCAAACACCGCCAGCGCCTTTACTTGAGGCTTCGCTATTTTCTACTAAGATAGCGGCTGCGGTTTTTTTGAGTATAGTCCATTGCTCATCATCGACATAAATACCTTCTTTCCAAGCGCGCTGATGCTTCTCGAACAGCTCGTCAGTTGATATCTTATGATCGAAATCTCGACTTTCGTTTTCGATATCAAAATTTGAGGTAGCCAGCTCAATTACCATATCATCAGTATTATAATTGGCTTGCACCTGATTAAAGAAGTAAATATCCGGATAGGTAAAGCCTTTATTTAAGGTAAACAAAGTATGTTTAGGAGCGCTGCCGTTATCCCATTTAGCAAGGCAAGCAATACCTTTGGTTGATAAATTAACCAATTCACTATAGGCCAGCCAGCGGTTATGGCAATTTTCGATATAAATTTTATAATGATCTAAGTCGCCCATTTTCTCTAGGGCATAGTCCATAATAGTTGGCAGATGACAAGCCAAACTACTACTGTGTAAATTAAAACGGATCTCACTATCGGTCTGGGATACGATATCGATAGGCGTATCTTGCTCGGTCAAAATGTAGGGCGTGGCATTATTGAACTGCTCGACACCATCAAGTCCAGCCATCTGTAGCTCAGCGACCATAGTAGCTACCAGGTCAGCTTCACCAACTTCACGGTGCATACCAGTAAAAGCTTTATAAACGGTGCTGACAATTTCATTGCGTGAGACAATCATAGCTCCTCCATGGTTGGTAATGATCCATTAGCTTCGGCAGCTGCCAAGGTTGGCGTCAGTGTTGGTTCAGGTATCGGCGTCAAAGGTAAAGTAGGCAAGAGCGGAAACAGCCATTCATCGCTATGTACCTCATGAAACAACGGTGCGCCCTGAAACAGGGTGACACGTACCCAACGATCTGAGCGTGGATCGAACTTAGTAGCGCCAAACATCGATAACTTACAACGCAGCAGATGAATCGGTAAAGTATTCTTTTGTAGTACATTCATCTGAATATCGCCCATAGCCTTATTACCCAACGTCCATGTGCGCCTAGCGATAGCGCGATATTTGGGCTGCTTTAACACAAACTCAGAAATAAGTTGGTCAGGCTGTGCTTGCTTGAGCGCAAAATACAATCTACTGACTTGGCGTGCAATATCTAAAGACAGCTCTCTATCATCACCAGGCTCTTGTCCGCGCACTCCCATCCTAGGTTCTTCTTTATCTATCGAGCGATACCAAAACCAGTAGCTGTTATCCACATCATTAAAGTCGATGTTTATCGCCCATTGGTAACGCGTCTCTAATAAGCCCAGCAAATCTTCAACGGTTTTACCTTTGGGCAGTGATAAGGTCTCATCGGCATTGATATCTTCTTGAAAAGCGTCTACTTGCTCAGGATAGAGTTCCATCAAGCAAGAGATAATGACCTCTTGACTCTCATAACTTAGCTCGCTATGAGCTTGTAAAAAGTCTCCCCAAGTTGAATAGTTTTTTGTGATGGTCAATAAATTATTTTGTAATAGCGTCAACTCTTTGACCACAGTCTCATTAAGGAGTACTTGTGGCTCATTGATAGTAATGATTTCAGTAAAATGCTGAATAGCGCGGCTTAGCAGACTAGAGAAATAGGCGGCTTCTTTTGAATTGATCTGATTCACTAGCGTAGCTGTTAACGCTTGTTCCCGAGTCGTCAACCATTGATCGACAATGCAAGGATGGTTAATCAAATACGGTGCCATACCTAGACCCGTCGCATTACCAATACCTAAGTAACGTTTGATCTCTGGATGTAAAGTAACCGCCTTATCGCCGCCTCTTTTTTCAGCTAAAAAATCGACCCAATCGAGGCTAAATTCACGCAGCAAATAAACCGCACACATCTGTGCGCGAAACGATTGATTAAAGTCTTGACTGTGATTCAGCGGTTCAAAATCATAGATACCGAATTTACCATTACCATAAACGGCAGTAGTGCGCAGGATATAACCCACTTGCGCGAGAATGTCTAAAT
>CBETCF010000236.1:0-2920 GCA_965534785.1 uncultured Psychrobacter sp. | reverse complement strand
TGTGGTTAGATATAAAAATATTATTTAAAACGGTCAAGCTAGTTATTAATATGCACGGTGTTTGTGCAAAAGGAGAAGCTACCATGAGCCGTTTTACTGGTAATGGGAAGCCGCGTCGTTTATCGCTGACAAATCCGGCATCGGTGGCAGTTCGTCCAAAGCTTTCAATCCAAAAGCGTCAAGAAATTGTGGGGTAGTATGCAATAGTGCCGGACGTCCTAAGGTTTCTTTGTAACCTTGCTCCATGATCCAGCCTTTATCAAATAGCTGGCGTAGGATATTACTTGATAGCGTCACCCCGCGCACATACTCGATATCGCTACGAGTGACTGGCTGCTTATAAGCAATGACGCTTAACGTTTCTAGTAACGCTTGGGTTAAGCGCTGTTGCCGCTGTGGAAACACGCGTTGAATCAATGCGCTATAGTCGTCAGCTATTTGCAGACGATAGCCACTAGCGGTCTGCTGTAGCCTTAATGCACCAGAGGCTAAGCGCTGTTGTAAGTCCGCTAAGGCTAGCTCGAATTCTTTAGTAGATAATGACAAGTGCTTGCTTAGCGCCTTATCGGTCAGTGGCGCTTCTGAGGCGTGTAGTAGTACCTCTATCTGTAAGCTATTTATTTTGATATCGTTTTCGGCATTATTAGGATTGCTATTTGCCATGAGGGGTTTGCTCTTTTTAAAAGGGTTTTATAATGAGAGATATGTCGATAGCTCTATATCGGTTGTAGGGCGCACCCTATGCAAATCACCATTCACACCAACCATTCAAGCTGTAACTGATTGATGGGCTCATTGCTCTCACTTTCAATCACCCCAACCAACTGCCGTTTCATCAACTCTAATACCGCCACAAAACTCACTACCACACCGATTTTACCTTGTGACCTATCTAGTAGCTGATAAAAGGATAGGGCATTAGCACTGCTTAATTGTCGGCTGATACTAGCTATACGATCTCCTAGTGGCACGGCATCTACTTTGATGCTGTGCATTTGATAATCTGGCTGTAGTTGCATTTTAAACAAACTATCGATCAGTAACGTCGGTGAGTAACTAGGCAGTTCAGCTTGCATAACCTCAGTATTAGGTAGACTAACCATCGCTAAGAACACATCACGCTCAAGACGAACTAGCGCATCTAAGCGCTGGCTAGCGGCCTTAATCTGCGCGTAGGCTTCTAAGCGCTCAATCAGCTCAGCTTTGGGGTCGCGCTCATCGGTAGGGGTTTGTGGTTTGGGTAATAGCAGCTCAGTCTTGATCGCAATCAAGGTCGAAGCCATTAATAGATAATCACCGGCCAATTCAAAATGATCAGTATCCAACTGGTTGATATAAGCTAAATACTGCTCGGTAATCGGCAAGATAGCCATTTGCGTGAGATCGACATTGTTCTTTTTGACCAAATACAGTAGAAAGTCTAAGGGTCCAGCGAACTGCTCTAGCCAAATAGCAAAAGCTTGCGGCGGGACATATAAGTCTTCCGGCAAGTTTGCTACTGGCGTCTGATAAATACGTAACGCCATATCACTATAACGCTGATCATTAGCGACATCATCAGGCTCTACAAGACCATTACTAGAGTCAGTATCAGCATTTAGCAGCATCGGCTAGGCTACTTACTTGAGCTTAGCTAAAGGACGGATTCCTATAGCGCGACGAGTCTTATCGAGTTGCTTACGGCTATGACGACGGGCTTTTTCGGCGCCCATTTGCAGAATTTCTTCTAACTCTTTGGGATTAGCCATTAGCTCTTCATAACGAGCGCGGAAGGGTGCAATTTCATTATTTATCTTATCAAACAGTGCTTGCTTGGCATCACCCCAACCGATACCGTTAGCGAATTGCTCCCGCATAGCTGCAATTTCAGTAGGCGTAGCAAAGGCTTTATAGATCTCAAAGATAGCTGAATCATCCGCGTCTTTAGGCTCGTCAGGCAGTTGCGAGTTAGTCACAATCTTCATGATGGCTTTATGCATTTGCTTCTCTGAGCTGACTTGCGGATTAGTTTCACCAAATAGCGGAATGGTATTGTTATAACTCTTGCTCATCTTACGACCATCAAGACCAGTCAATAGCGGTATATCATCATCGACTACCGCGCTTGGCAAAGTAAACAACGGCTTATATCGATGATTAAAAGTACCAGCGATATCACGCGCCATCTCGATATGTTGAACTTGATCCCGGCCAACTGGCACATGAGTCGCATTAAACATTAAGATATCAGCGGCCATTAGTACCGGATAGCCAAATAGCCCCATAGTAACGCCTTGATCAGCATCAACATCAGCCTTTTCAGTGTTGATATCGACCGCGGCTTTATAAGCGTGTGCACGGTTCATTAGCCCTTTAGCGCAAGAGCAATTGAGTATCCAAGCCAGCTCTGAGATCTCAGGCACATCGGATTGACGATAAAAAGTCACACGCTCAGGATCAAGACCGCAAGCGATCCAAGTGGCGGCAATGGCTTTGGTCGATTCATGAATGATAGCTGGATCGTAGCAACCGATAATACCGTGATAATCCGCTAAGAAAAAGAAGGCTTCATCATCGCTATTTTGAATAGATTCAATGGCTGGACGAATAGCGCCTATATAATTACCTAGATGCGGAATACCGGTAGGTTTAATGCCAGTGAGAATGCGTTTGGCTTTAGGGTTATTATTATCCGTATTGTTATTATTACTCATGGGAAATCCATTATTTTGTTTATCAAATCGTTATTAATCGCTAGTTGAGTCTTGATTGGCTAGGCAATATATTAGCGCCATAGTATAGCAAATGTGCAGACTGTTTTTGGCAATAAAGCGTTAGTTATAAATGTCTGTACGACCATCAGGGCCATTTTTGAAGCGGCGATGGAACCACATCCATTGCGTAGGGTCAATACGAATTAAGCCTTCTAATACTTCATTGA
>CBETCF010000235.1:0-2922 GCA_965534785.1 uncultured Psychrobacter sp. | reverse complement strand
CATAACTAGAGCGGTCTTCTTTGTTTCACGTGAAACTTAAACTACAAAATCATAGGTTCCATGTGAAACACTGTAATATTAATCTAAATTACTCAGCTTCATCCATGGTAAAGCGCCATGCCAAGACCCGGGTACTCTTCTGACCTTGGCTCATCTCGATAATGCGCATTTGAGCGACATCAAGCTGTTTTAGCAGCAATTGTAAAGGCTTGACGTTTTCTGACTTTGATACCAAAGAAGTAAACCAACCGACATGTTCAGCAAAGTCTTTGCTCTCTTTGATCATTTTAGTCAAAAAAGCAATCTCGCCACCTTCACTCCATAGCTCTTTGTGTTGACCACCAAAATTCAAGTTTTGCGCAGCATTACCTGATTTAGTTGAGCTACGACTGACTTGCACACTTTCATTTTTGCCACGATGTCTTTGTAAGTTATGCTGCTTACGGCTATTGGCTTGCATAGCTTCTTCAAGTGAAGCATGAAAAGGCGGGTTACAAACCACCACATCGAAGTAGTCTTGACGACCAATGATATTTTTAAAGATGACTTTCGGTTCAGGTTGTAATTTAACCTTGACCGCGCCTTTGAGCTTTGGATTGGCTTCACAAATAACGGCAGCAGTATTGACTGAGACGGGATCTATATCGCTAGCAGTAAAGCGCCAACCGTAGCTTTGGCTACCAATAATAGGATAGATAGCACTAGCACCCGTACCAATATCAAGCGCGTGAATCTCTTTACCTTTTGGCGGTGTATTATCGCTATTGGCATGAGTGGTTTGTGCTAATAAGTCAGCGATATAGTGAATGTAATCGGCGCGTCCGGGGATAGGTGGACACAGATAGCCTTCTGGAATATCCCAAAATTTGACGCCATAATAATGGGCGAGTAGCGCTTGATTTAGCGTACGTACTGCCACGGCATCAGAGAAATTGATGGTCGGCTCACCCTTGGGATTGGTGATAGTGTGCTTAGCAAGTTCAGGCAAAGCGCGGGTCAATACCGCAAAATCATAACGACCTTGGTGCGGATTGCGCGGATGTAATTGACCGAGCTTTTTTGCAGTCTCAGGCGAGCGATTTCTGTGATTAGTGCTACTGTTTCTTGAAGGGCGGTTAGTCGGAGATTTATGGTTCATAATATTGGGCTATAAAGTTTGAATATAACCGAGTAGTTTAGCAGATTTCATCAAGGACAAAGCGCTTATCGGCTGCGGAAAATTAGGTTTAATCCTAATATAATCATCGCGCTACCTAATATGCGATCTATCCAATGCTCGAAACGCTGAAAACGTCGAAGAATAGTTGGAATGGAGAGCAGCATGACTACGGTACTGAACCAAGCCATCTGTAACACCATCATCCATACGCCATAAATGGATAATTGCCAAAGTGGAATATTTGGCGATAACACTAGCGTAAAGATTGCCACAAAATACACTGGCGCTTTGGGATTAAAGACGTTGCATAAGAAACCTCTACGTAGGGTAGCAGAAGTTGCTTCATTATTGATCGGCGTGAGTTTTTCAGGATTAGTGTTTTGAGTATTTGCAGTACTGATAGCTAAGTCAGCGACTGGTTTTGGTTTGGCTTGAATACCTTGCCAACCTAAATAAATCAGATAGCCACCGCCTAACCATTTAATCGCTATCAATAAAGGTTGCGAATGCGCAATAACGGTTGCCAGCCCCAATACCGAATAGATAATATGAATCGATAGGCCTAAGGTAATACCTAAACTGCAAATCAAACCACTGCGCCGTCCTTTGGTTAAGGTTTCACGTGAAACTAATACAAAGTCAGGGCCTGGAGAGGCTGCGGCTAGTAAGTGCACGCTAGTGATGAGTAAGAAGCCGTGCCAAAATTCCATAGTGACTGCTCGCTAAGGTTTAATATATAGTTTTAGTTTGAATAATATTGCACTAATGATAAATGAGGTCAACTGCTATCGATTTTTAATTTTACCTCTAGGCATGACTCTGAACATTGCGCTGGACATTGTTACTTGTGTAATAGCGCAGGGATGTCTATATTAAAAGTAGCTTGTTATAACCTCCAATAATGATGAACATAAAGGATTAAGTCATGACAACCCAAAACAATACTAATAATCGCATTACTTATGAAACTGACGGCTATATCTGTTTAATAGGCTTTAACCGTGCCGATAAGCGTAATGCCTTTGATAGTCATATGATTAAGCAGCTCTCCGAAGCGTTAACAAAATATGAAAATAATGATGAGCTACGCTGTGCGTTAATTTTTGCACACGGCGAGCACTTTACCGCTGGCCTCGATCTGATGGAGCTACAAGATAAATGGGACAAAGGCGCGTTTGAGTTTAATGATGATGAAATCGACCCTTGGGGTATCGGCGGTAAGCTGCGCACTAAGCCTGTCGTTGTCGCCATACAAGGCACATGCTTTACTGCTGGCATTGAGCTGATGCTAAACAGCGACGTCGTTATTGCTAGTGACAATTGCAACTTTGCGCAAATGGAAGTGCAGCGCGGTATCATGCCGTTCGGCGGCGCAACAGTAAGATTTGTGGCGGCAGCGGGCTGGCAAAAAGCTATGCCGTATTTGCTGACGGGTAAGAACTTTGACGCGCAAACCGCTGATAAGCTTAATTTGGTCAGTGAAGTGGTGGCTAAAGGCATGGAGTACGAACGAGCTATGACTATCGCGCAAGAAATCTGCAGCGCAGCTCCACTTGGGGTGAAAGGGCTACTGTCCTCAGCGCAAGATGCCAGTCGTAATGGCACAAAAGTGGCGCTAGCCAATATTCATGGTTATCTACCGCACCTGTTTCATTCAGAAGATGCGAAAGAGGGCGCAATGGCAATGGTTGAGCGCCGCGCGGCTGAGTTTAAAGGCCGTTAGCATGGATTGTTTCATGTTGTCCATTTGCTAGCTAATATCT
>CBETCF010000234.1:0-2933 GCA_965534785.1 uncultured Psychrobacter sp. | reverse complement strand
GAGTTTAGCTGGGAACGGGGCTCTCAAAAAACAGACTGCACATTATAAGCAGTAGCGCCTACGCTTGCAAGCTGCATTGGGGTTTATTTTCGCCTTATATACATTAAACTGCAGCGTTGGCCAGTTTTTAGCGGTTTTAAACATTTTAAAAGCGGTTAATGGCTTTTATTAACCGAACAATTATGACGAGGTTAAGCGATAAAGTCCAGCAACAACTTGGCCAACTTTACTTTGTTTTAGACAATTAAAGCTAATCAAACCTTCTAATTTACTATTTTCACCTAAAGTTTTGGCTAATTCAGCCAACTGAACCGTTAGGTCTTTATCAGCTTCTAAATAAATCAAAGTTTCTGTGCTGATTAACGCTTTGTTGATAAGGGAAGTTAAAATAGGCTGCCATAGATCATCAGCGTAGGGCGGATCGATAAACACAATGTCGAACGGTTGGTCAAAATCCTGGCTTTGTTGTAATACTATCTGCGCTTTACCGGACTTTATCGTAAAGCTATCCGCATCTAAACGTAGTTGTTCAGCGTTTTGTGCTAGCGTTTGGGCTTGCATCGCATTGGCTTCAATAAAAGTGCAGTGCGCTGCTCCTCGTGATAAAGCCTCAAATCCTAAAACGCCGCTACCAGCACAGCTATCTAAGACCCGTGCACCATGAATATCAGCTAATAGCCAATTGAATAAAGTCTCACGCAAGCGGTCAGGGGTCGGGCGCAAGCCTTCGCCATCGATAAAGCTGACATTACGCCGTTTAAATTGACCACCGATAATTCGCACAGTACCAACAGCCTTTGGTTTAGCATTAGTTTTTGCTGTTTTCAATTTTGCTAAAGGTTTTTTCATAATTTAGGGTTTATCAAATAAGGTGGCTTTAAATGGCTATAGCAAAAATCTAAGTCGCAGGGGTAACAGTATTTGCCGCTGACGATGCTGCTTGCTGTTCTTCCAAGGCTAATGCTGCTTCCTCTTCTTCAGCCTTCGCGTCCCTAATGGCATCAAGCCGTGCTTTTTCTAACGCTTTATGATGCTTTATGATTTTTAGCTGATCCGGTGTTGGTGGCAGAATAGGATCTTCTTTACGCTGTAGCACCCAATAGTCAAATAGCGCACGTCCGATAGGCGCAGCTACGGCACTACCACCGCCACCGTTTTCGACCAATACCGCTAAGGCGATCTCTGGGTTTTCAACTGGCGCAAAACCATTGAACCAAGCGTGATCCCAATGGCGCTTATCGAGAGCGGCTTTATTATAGCTCTTACCTTGGGCGATAGATTTGACCTGTGCCGTTCCAGTCTTGCCAGCGATACGATAGCGATCGGTATAGATACCACGACCGGTACCGGCTTTGATTACACTCTCCATGGCGTCATGCATGCGAAGCCAGTCAGAAGGCTTGCCATTATAAGCAATTTTGCCGTCAGGCTTAGTAATGACGTTGACGGCAGCTGCGCCTTCACTGTTTTTTAGTAAATGCGGAGTAATATGATTGCCTTGGTTAGCGGTCATAGCGGTAGCATTGGCAATCTGTAATGGCGTGGCTAAGAAATAGCCTTGACCGATACTGACTGAGATAGTCTCGCCGGGTAGCCAACCTTTATCGTAGCGCTCTTTTTTCCATTTAGGCGAAGGCATAATGCCAGATTTTTCGTTAGGTAAGTCAATGCCAGTAGGCTCACCAAAACCAAATTTCACCATCCAATCATGCAAGCGCTGAATACCCATCTCATAAGCCAATTTGTAGTAATAAGTATCGACTGACATTACCACTGACTTTTTTAGATCGACCGTACCATGACCACCCCGTTTCCAATCGCGAAAACGATGCGAGTCACCAGGTAGGCTAAAGTAGCCAGGATCATAGATAGAGGTTTCCCAATCGCGTAACCCGTAGTGCAGCGCCCCTAGGCCCTCGAATGGTTTGATAGTGGAGGCAGGCGGGTACATCCCTTGCAGCGCCCTATTATATAAGGGCTGATCAAGATCATCACGCAATGCGCCATAATCCTTGAAAGAAATGCCAGAAATGAAAGGGTTAGGGTCATAGCTTGGATTGCTGACAAAAGCCAACACATCGCCATTTTTGGGATCTATGGCGACAATAGCGCCACGGCGTCCATCGAGCTGCTCTTGGGCGATAGTTTGTAGGCCGTAATCTAGACTTAAAGTAATATCGTTACCAGCGACAGGGGGCTTAGTTTCTAACTGGCGGATGATATTGCCATGAGCATCGGTCTCTACCGATTGATAACCGGGTTGACCTAGTAGAATATCTTCGTAATGATCTTCGATACCGATTTTACCAATCAAGTCAGTACCGGCATAACGATCCTTGTCGATACGCTTAGTTTCTTTATCATTGATGCGGCCAACATAACCGATAACATGAGCAAATAGCTCATCATAAGGATAAGAGCGCGTTAACTTACTTTCAATCGTCACCCCCTGAAAAAAAGGCTTACGCTCGCTAAACTGCGCCAGTTGAGTTTCGGTTAAATCAATTTTGACGGTCACCGGATCACTTTTACTGCGTGACAGTCGCGCTAAAATATCGGTAATATCACTATCACTCAAATCAAAAATAGGCGCGAGTAGCTTTAGTACGCGCTCAGGATCTTCGACTGCGTCAGGCGTTATCATTGCTGTAAAAACTGGCTGATTATCTGCCAATAAAATACCGTTACGATCATAGATGTAGCCACGACTCGGCGGTGCCGATATCAGCTTAATACGGTTATTATCGGCTTGCGTACGGTAGCGATCATGAGCATAAACCTGCAAAAAGCCATAACGCGCTATCAAGCCACCCAAACCTAAAAAGATCAACACCCCAAGGATAATAATTCGCCGCATAAAAACGCGGTTGATCTGTTCAGTGTCAGGAGTAATTTGTTTATTCATGTAGAGTTAATACCAGTAACTAAAAAGA
>CBETCF010000233.1:0-2933 GCA_965534785.1 uncultured Psychrobacter sp. | reverse complement strand
AAACTTAGATACTGCTACCTAAATGCTATCAATGCCGTTAAGTTCAAGTAATAGCTACCATTTTTCTACACAAACGCAGGCTTAATAACTTTATTTGTTATCGTTACAATTTCATTATAGGCAGCAATATTGATCGGATTATTGCTCTCTTTGTCTTTAAAGTTTAGAGCTGTTATGGTGGAAATAATAAAAAGTCATTGCGTCTTAGTCTAACTTTACCTAACATAGGCAGGTTATGCCGATGCATTATAGAATTACGGATTGATTACTATCAGCCACCCCTTACCAAGGCAAGCTGGCGCGGGCGCTTAGAGAAATTCAGCCACACGCTTAGCGTCTTTTTTATTTATTGTTTTATCAAAGATAAGGTTATGCTTTATTTATGAAAGCCAGTCAGTTCTTGTTCGCCACTCTAAAAGAGACTCCAAGTGATGCCGATATCGCCTCAAGCCAATTGATGGTGCGTGCCGGTCTTATTCGTAAAATCGCTTCTGGATTATATATTTGGTTGCCTTTAGGGCTACGCGTCTTACAAAAGGTCGAGCGTATCGTCCGTGAAGAGATGCAAAATGTCGGCGCTCAAGAAGTGCTAATGCCTATGACTCAGCCCGCTGAGCTCTGGCAAACGACTGGTCGCTTTGATGACTATGGTCCTGAGCTATTACGCTTCAAAGATCGCCATGATCGCGACTTTGTATTGGGCCCAACCCATGAGGAAGTCATTACTACTTTGGCTCAGAGCGAATTGCGTAGCTATAAACAGCTACCGATTACTTTCTTTCAGATTCAAGGTAAGTTCCGTGATGAGATTCGTCCCCGCTTCGGCGTGATGCGTGCGCGCGAATTTACTATGAAAGATGCTTACTCGTTCCATGTCGATCAAGTTTCGCTCGCTAAGACCTACCATGATATGTATGAGGCTTATACACGTATCTTCACCCGCTTAGGCTTAGACTTCCGTGCAGTACAGGCAGATACGGGCTCTATCGGTGGTTTTGCCTCGCATGAGTTTCATGTGTTAGCTGACAGCGGTGAAGATGATATCGCTTTCTCTGATTCCTCCGACTATGCCGCTAACGTTGAGCTTGCCGAATCTATATCGTTCAATATGGCTGAACGCCAACCGCCAAAACAAGAGCGCGAAGACGTGCTCACCGAAGGTATGACCACTTGTAAGATGGTCGCTGAACACTTAGATATCCCGCTTGCCAATACCGTCAAAACCTTGATAGTGCACGGTCATAAAGAAGATGACACCCCGCAGCTCATTGCAGTGGTATTACGCGGTGATCATCAACTAAACACTATCAAAGCTGAAAAGATTGAAGAAGCTAACGTACCCTTAACGATGGCATCCGATGAAGAGCTAAAAGCGGCTGGTCTGCATAAAGGCTATATCGGCGTTGATCTCGATATGCCAGTCTTTGTCGATCGCTCAGCGGCCACTTTGTCCGATTTCGTTTCTGGCGCTAATGTGGTGAACAAACACACTATCGGTATGAACTGGGCGCGTGATGCACGTATCACTCGTATCGTCGACGTGCGTAATGTACAAGAAGGCGACCCTTCTCCTGATGGTAAAGGCACGCTAAAAATCAAACGCGGTATCGAAGTCGGTCATATTTTCCAGTTGGGCGATAAATACTCACAAGCGATGAATGCTACAGTCTCTGGCGAAGATGGCAAGCCTGTTACCCTAATGATGGGCTGTTACGGTATCGGCGTTAGTCGTATCATTGCCGCTGCTATTGAGCAAAATAACGACGAAAACGGTATCATGTGGCCACAAACCCCTGATGTCAGTGACTCGTTAGCACCGTTTGAAGTAGCTATCGTACCAATGAAGTCTAAAGAAGATACGGTTATGGAGACCGCTACTGCGCTTTATGAAGAGCTGAAGGCTAAAGGCATTAATGTGCTGTTAGATGACCGTAATGAGCGTCCTGGTGTGAAGTTTGCCGACCTTGAGTTAATCGGTATTCCTCATCGCATCGTGGTCTCGGATCGTAACTTGGCAGAAGATAAATACGAGTACGTTGATCGCCGCGAAACAGAGAAACAAATGCTAAGCCGTGATGAAGTATTAGCGAAAATCATCAAAAAGTAGCTCGCTTACTAATCAATTTAGCAACAAAAAAACCGCCTATCTCAGTAACTGAGGTGGGCGGTTTTTTATGTTAAATGATAAATCACTACTGACGAATCAAACGACTTGGCTTGGGCAATAACGAGATATCACTGACTCGGCAAGGATTGATATCGATACCGCCGCGACGCGTATACCAAGCACGAACCATTAACTCTGTAGGCTGATAAACTTCGCTTAAATCGGCAAATATCTGCTCAACGCACTGCTCATGAAAACCGTTATGCTGACGAAAGCTTAAGATATAGAGTAGCATACTGGCTTCATCAACTCCCTTATTACTAGTAATTGAAACCGCCAATGTGCCCCAATCCGGCTGATTGGTCACCGGGCAATTACTACGCAGCAAATTGGAATAAAAATCATGGCTTGCCTTACTAGCATCATTTGCCGCTAGCGGTTTGCTCTTGAGTAACTTAGCATCGGGTTTTAAGTTTAAAGCGACTTTCTCTGTACTATTTGCTAGGGCATTATCAATACAAATACCTGTAGGCTGAGTAATTAATAATTCTGACTGACTCTCTGTTAAAGCAAATAACTCAACTTGCACCTCACCCTGCGCACAAGCCGACAAATCTTTAGTTAGTAGATCTTTTACCTCATCCCAGCTGCCAAACTCAGTAAAGTTAATACTATTGAGATAGAGCTTCAGCGATTTGGATTCGATAATGAAAAGTGACGTCGCAGCGATACTAAAGCGCGCCATCGCTACTTGCGAGACACCTTGAGTGTTTAACCATGACATCTCAAAGGCGTGCCACCAATCGACACCAACATTTAGTTTATC
>CBETCF010000232.1:0-2963 GCA_965534785.1 uncultured Psychrobacter sp. | reverse complement strand
GTTATCGGTTTTGATGTACGAATTGGTAGCGACGCCATTGCTAATACGCTAGCCAATACTTTACATAATAAAGGTCTAACAGTTATCAATTTGGGGTTAGTGACCACGCCGATGATGGCCTTTTGGGCACGGCAATACGACGGTCACGGCATTATGGTCACCGCTAGTCATTCAGCGAAAGATACTTTAGGTATTAAGTGGCTACTCGATAACACCTCACCTAGTAGTTTAGAGATTCAAAGCCTTTATCAGCAGCTTAGCCAACCACAGACACATACTAATGCTAATGCTAATGCTAAACAAAATCATGCTACTGATTTGCCAACAGCGCTTATAGCTAATAGCTATATCGAGGCTATTACTCAAGCGCTCAAAAATATCCATCAGCGCATTATTAATAACAGCGATAATAATTTATTAAAGGGCTCTAAACTCAATCTAACCTTAGTTATCGACTGTATGAATGGCGCGACTAGCAATATTGCTCAGCCTTTATTTGAGCGTTTTTGTCAGCGCGTTATTATGCTAAACGACGTTGCTAACGGTGACTTTCCTATTGGCAATCCCGATCCTACCGAGCCTAATCGCTTGGCAGAGTTGCAACAAGCGGTTATCGTTAGTCAGGCTGATATGGGCTTTGCTTTTGATGGCGATGGCGATCGGCTAATGATCGTTGATAATAGTGGCAAAGTGATTGCCGCTGACCATTTATTATATTTATTGGCGCAAGTAGCTATTACTGAGCGCCCAGCTAATACCATTGCTGCAGAGTCGGCTCCAAAAGTTTTATTTGACGTAAAGTGCTCTCATCATCTGCCCCTTTTGCTTGGTCAGCTTAGTGCTACAGCGGTGATGACTAGGACAGGAAGTAGTTTATTACGTCAACAGCTGCAAGCCTTTGAGTATGAGCAAGCACCTATCTTTGCTGGCGAGTTATCTGGACACTTTATATTTAATGATGGCTATTTTATCGCTTATGATGACGCTATGTACGCAGGCTTACGGCTATTGCATTGGTTAACTTACACCGCGCCTAATTTAGACGTTTTAGTGCCTCTTATTAACGAGACTCCTAACAGTCATAGCACTAGTACCTTGACAGCTACTGATGTATGGGGCGAGCTTAGAGCTAGTACTCCGCCTTATCAGCTTACTGATATTACCCAAAAGCTACCCACCTTAGTCAGTAGCGCTGATCATTATTTGCCATTAAATAACTCATTTTTGGCCGAAAATAATGGCAATAACTGTACCTTTATTGAGCATTTAGTAGAATACTGTCATTATCTATTGCGTTTAGTCCATCATAAACAGGATCATGAGCATAACCATAATAATGATGATCAGACAGCTGAGATAGCGGAGCAAAACTCTATATTTGCGCAATCCATGTCTTGTGACTGTTTTGGCGCCAAAGCTTCTATGCTAAAAACAAAAAGCGAGGCCGGGCAATTATTGCCGCCAGAGACTCGTTTGTGCACTATAGATGGTATACGCTTAGATTTTGCTCATGGTTTTGGGGTAGTACGTCGCTCTAATACTAGCAATAGCCTGACGGTACGTTTTGCAGGAGACAGTAATGCAGAAATGCAAAAGGTAAAATCACGCTTTGTCGCGCTATGCCAGTTGTTCGATACAAATCTAGCAGCACAAATAGCTGCTATAGAAGCGGTATAACTAGCATAAAAACTTTGTATAATTATTAGAAACAACTATCGAACATAATCATTAACTATAAAATTAAAACCCTATTTTAGGAGTTTATCATGTCACTTAACTTTGCCGATGCCAAAACGACTGCCGAAGTCTTAACCACTGCTTTGCCTTATATTCAACGTTTCGTTGGCAAGCTCATTGTCGTCAAATACGGTGGCAATGCTATGACCGATCCTGAGCTTGAAAGCTCGTTCGCGCGTGATATTGTGCTATTAAAGACAGTAGGTTTGCATCCGGTAGTAGTACATGGCGGCGGCCCACAAGTCGACACTTTACTCAAAGAGCTAGGCCGTAAGTCTGAGCGTATCGATGGTATGCGCGTCACCGATAAGAGCACGATGGATATTGTGGAGATGGTTTTAGGTGGCGGCGTCAATAAATCTATCGTCAGCTTAATTAATAAGCACGGCGGTAGCGCCATTGGCCTGACCGGTAAAGATGCCAATCTTATCCAAGCCAAAAAGATGCTGATGAAAAAAATAGATGCTGACGGTACTGAGGTGCCAGTAGATTTAGGTTATGTTGGTGATGTGGTCAGCGTCAATAAAGATGTTATTAATATGCTCATCTCTTCTAACTTTATCCCAGTTATCGCTCCGCTTGGCGTTGATAGCGATGGTAATACTTATAATATCAATGCTGATTTAGTAGCAGGTAAAGTCGCTGAGTTTTTGCAGGCTGAAAAGCTCATGCTACTGACCAATATCAAAGGCGTGCTAGGGCGTGACGGCAAAGTGGTCACTGGACTAACGCCTAAAAAAGTAGACGCGATGATAGAGGACGGCACGATCTCAGGCGGTATGATTCCCAAGATTCAATGCGCCCTTGACGCGGTTCGAAGTGGCGTAAAAAGCGCCGTTATCGTCGATGGTCGTGTACCCCATGCGACACTGCTAGAGATTTTCACTAATGAGGGTGTCGGTACGCTTATCAGTCGTGAATTAGATTCAGCGATGAGTTAGTCTTAAAAATAGCAATAAAGGATGGCCCTGTCATGTCATTGACAATGTGGTGTGTGCTTTTTATTCTTGAGAGCCTATATTGTTGGTGGATCATCGGCTATGGCGGCGCAAAATGGATAGAGGGCTGGAAATCCTTTTTTCTTATTGAATGGTTTGCCCTCGACTGGAATGCTGAACAGATACGACTTTACGTACTTATTATTTGGCTGTTTAGTATGGTCTGGTTTGTTTTAGGCATAATAAAACCCGAGCTTAGACTTTTCTAAGTTTGGGTTTTATCGTTAA
>CBETCF010000231.1:0-2964 GCA_965534785.1 uncultured Psychrobacter sp. | reverse complement strand
AGACAGGCTACAGCGATCATTTCTTCGCTGACTTACTGGGTTCTTGGGGACTGGCATTCCTCTTTGCTTGGCCAAGTGCGTACGTGTGCGCCTACTTTGTGCAGGAGCATGTACTTAGCCGGATTGAGTTTTATTAGAATTAATACTTAATTATTTCACTATTAACGCGCTTACCCCCCTCAATGCACTCATCTTCCTTTGTTTACTCAAATCTATAAACACTGCCTAAGAAAACCGCTAAGATAAGCTAAACATTCTGTTAAATAGAGGGCGCTATGAGTCAGACGCGGCGTGCTATCGAACAATTAGTCAAACAACATAAACTTCCTATAGAGCATGTGGATGCAGCGGCTAGACATCTACAAGTCTACCCTAGCAAACGCGGTTGGCTCAACTTTTTCGATAAAGCCTTGCTCATTATCGGTGCGGTGGCATTGGTATTATCACTGGTATTCTTCGTTGCTTATAACTGGCAAAATTTAGGTAAGGTAGGTAAATTTGCCTTAGTGGAAGGCGCGCTAGTCATTACTATCACGCTCTATGTAGCGCTGTCTTTTCGACGCAAGTTTAAGTTTATTCGACAATTACTACTGCTGATCGCTAGTGTCATTACTGGTAGCTTGCTGGCTTTATTTGGGCAGGTCTATCAGACGGGAGCCGATACTTGGCAGCTGTTCTTTGGCTGGGCAGTCTTGATCATTCCTTGGGTTTTCATCGCCCGCTTCCCTGCGCTATGGCTGTTATGGTTGGGGCTGATGAATGCTTTCCTAGTGCTGTATCTCGATGTTGTAGACCTGTCATTTATCAATAACAGCTATCAAAGCACTTTACAGTTCGCCCTGTTTGCTTTAGTCAATTTTGTTGCATTAAATCTTTGGCTTATTTTTAGTGATAACAAGAATAGTCTCAATAGCAAAGTTTTTAATACTAATGGATCTACTGCTAATCAAATAGTCTTGCAAACTCAGTCTAGCTTGCACTGGAGCAGTTATGTTGTTGGCCTAGTGAGTACTATTACCATTACCTCGGTAGCTCTCATCACTGCTTTTGAAAATAACAATGCTTTGGTTATACTGCTGTCTTTATCGCTATGGCTCGGCTGGGCCGCCTTTATCTATTGGCGTTTTTATCAGCGTGATACCGATTTGCTGATGCTCACTTATCTTTGTTTTTCTATCATCGTTGTAGTAATAGTTTGGGTAAATAAGCTTTTATTTTCAGCGCTTTGGGAAGCAGGTGGTTTCTTACTTTTGGCGCTATTACTGATTGCTATGAGTTCAGCAGCGGTGGTTTGGTTACGTAGAGTGGCTAATGAAAGCAACCAAAACTCTGAAATTGCGGCTAGTAGTGGAGGTGCTGAACATGGACAAAATCAAAACTAGTATTATAAGTAATAACGATCCTAATCAAACCCTGACTAGACTAAAAAACTTAGGCTTGCTTGATGATAATGCTATTAATAAAAATCTAAGTTCTGAGCAAAGTAGCCCTTGGTTTATCAGTCTATTTTTTGGCTTTAGCGGTATTCTCGCCAGCTTATTTTTTATCGGTTTTTTAACGCTGTTATTAATCGAGAGTGATATTTTTGATAGTTTTATCGGGCTATTCGTCACCGGTATTATAGTAAGCGTGGTTGGCGGCTTTCTATTTTATAATGCTCATATCCGCCATAGTCCTTTTTGGAACAGTTTAGCCTTTGCGATAACTTTGGCAGGTCAAGGCTATATCACCTTCGCCTTATTATTTGAAGGGTTTGAACAGCCGTTAAATGTGCTAATGCTGTTGCTGGTACAGCTATTAATGACTGTCCTCATCCCTAACTTTATTTATCGGCTGCTAAGCGCTACGGCAGCGTTGTGCTGTATTGTCTATTTATGCAGCTACTATAATATTGCCGAAATAAGTTTAGGGCTACTAGCCTTAATCGCTATTGTCAGCAATTTACAACGCTATTCGCTATTACAGCGTCTGCCTAATCATTGGCAATCAGCCTTTTTTGAGATTATTAGTGCTATTACTTATGCTAGTGCCTTTGTATTGCTTAGCGTGTCGGTGTATTTTATTTCAGCTGAGTATAGAGGCGGTTTTAGTAATGACAGCGACACTTTTAGTTATAACTACTATCTAGCGCAAGGATTGTTAACGCTTGTTTGCCTATATGCAGCTTATCTTATTCTCAAGCGCTATCAAGTCAAATTACTATCAGCAGCAGGACTAATAATCATTAGCGCTATCAGCGTACTTGGCATTATGTCGATCTATGTCTCAGGACTATTGGCAACCAGTCTAATTATCATTATCGCCATAGCGAACTCTCAGCGCGTACTATTAGGGCTTGGCATCATAGCTTTGGTCAGCTATATCTTTTGGTATTACTATCAGCTCGACACCTCGTTACTATTGAAATCGGCTTCTATGCTAGTCGTCGGTATTGGGTTATTACTGATGCGCTGGTTGCTGATTAAACGCTACTTTACAAATGATGAAGCGCTGATGATATTGGCTGATAAGGAGCGCTTGCTATGAAACAACAATCGTCTCCTAAAAACGTTCTGTTGCTGGTGCTACAAAAACGCACGGTTAGCATTACTATCGCGCTACTTGGTCTTATCGTTATTTTGGCAGTGATGACTGTCAACGTTGCCAAGTACGAGTCGCATCTAGCTACGGGCTATCAAGTGCTGTTGGAGCTAGCCCCTGTTGATCCACGCGGCTTTATGCAAGGCGATTATATGACCTTGCGTTATGCCTTGGAGGATGAGGTATTTGCTGCCTTAAATACAGACCCGGGTAGCTATCCTACTAATGAAGAAGGTTATGTCATTGTCGCTTTAGATAATAATAATGTCGGACAATTTGTGCGCTTAGCAGAGAGTAAGCCTGACAACTTAAGCGCAAATGAGAGGCCGATTTATTATCGCCTCCGTAATGGTGTACTCAAACTGGCAACCAATGCTTTTTTCT
>CBETCF010000230.1:0-3011 GCA_965534785.1 uncultured Psychrobacter sp. | reverse complement strand
ACGGCGATTAATACGCACCGTAAGGTTATAAAAGACAACCGCTGGAATCGCCACCGCAATACCCAAACCCGTCATAATCAATGCCTCACCTACTGGTCCTGCTACTTGCGCTAGACCAGCTTGACCGCTACTACCAATATTATGTAGTGCATGAAAAATACCCCATACGGTACCGAACAGGCCGATAAAAGGCGCAATGGCGGCAGTAGTACCCAAGATAGGCAGTCCGCGCTCACTAGCAAAACGATAACGACCAATATGTTTGAGTAGTGCTTGCTCGGTCACTAAACGCCGAGTAGCCGCATCAGCATTTACTAACTCAGGGCGCTTTGCTTGCACTTGCTGAGTCAAATCATCAGCGACTGTCACTGCTAATTTGCGACTTTGCATGACTCGAATGATACCGGTCACCCACGAGACTATAGATAGAGCCAGCAATATAAAGAATAGCGCTCTGGTGACGATGTCGCTATATTGCCAGTAACTTGCAAAGTCCATCTCCGACTCCTTAATGTTTGGTTAATTCTCAATATTTATATATTTCTTAGTTTGATGAATCTATATTTATAGAATGAATAGTCATAGCGTTTTGCACCATAGCTGTCATTATAAATTCATACGAAACGGTAAAATGGCGGTACTTTTAATAGGAGTATTATCTCTGGTAGCTGGATTGAGTTTAGCTTTTGATAACGCTCTTATAAAATCCTTATCAAATTTATTGTTACCTGAAGACTGAGATATTTTTATGTTTCCTATGTTGCCATTTGCATCAACCGACATACTTACACTAACTGAAACTTCAGTTCCTTGAAAACCATAATTGTTGTTTCTAATAGAGGTAAATATAGGTTCTCTCAACCAACTTGAATTTCCTATAGTGCCATAACTTATAGGCTCATTACTGGCAGCTTTAGCTTTTTCGGCAGCCTCTTTTGCTTTTTTAGCAGCCTTTTCTTCAGCAGCTTGTGCTGCTTTTTCTGCCGCATCCCTAGCCGCCTTAGAAGCGGCTTGTGCCTCTTGCTTAGCTTGTGCCGCTCTTTGCGCCTCTAACTTTGCCAACTCTACTTCACGTTGCTGTGCTTGTTGCATAGCTTTGGCGTGAGCTTGCGCTGCTAAAACTTTTTGACGCTGCTGCTCGGCTTGCTGCTCTGCAATTTTAGTTGAGGTAATAGTATCGACTTTAGGCGCTAGTGGCGCAGGGTCTTGTTTCACTACTTTTTTGACTTCAGTAGGCTCATTTACTTTAGGCTTCGATACTGGCTTAGAAACTGGTTTTGACGCTGCTACTACTGCTGGTTTGACAGTATCTATCGGCTTAGGCTTACTCTGCGGTTTGGATTGCTCGATGATCTTTTTAGGCGGTTGCACTGATTCAGTCACTGGCTTAGCCGCGACTTTCTCTACGATTGGCTTTGGTGTCTCAGGAGGCGGACTGAGTAATTGAATCTCAATCGGAGCTATCTGTTTTTCTTCTTCAATGATAGCCAGTGGTGGTTTAACCATTACTATCGCTACAGCAGTTAAGATGTGCAAGCTTACAACCACACTGATAATGATCAATATCACTCTGTAAGGTGGCGCGTTCAAATTTTCTGAGCCCATAACATCCTGCTGCTTTATTTGAATTTCTGTTTTAAATTTGCCGATTTTAAATTCGCGGTTATGAGAATTTTTGGCTGATTGAAGTTGGCATGATAATAATACAAACGATAACCATTATCAATAAATATTAGCAGGGTTCTTAGATATTACTGGCTAGATACAAACTAAAATACAAACGATAACCATTATCATTGAAAATTTTATAGTGTTGCTTTATTATGGCTTTTTACGAATGGTTTATCATCACTTTCAGCAGCTAATTTTTATAATCAATGAACTTATTATCATACGCCAATCTATAGATTTACGTTTAATATTTTGACTTTCGAGCAACGAGCATTGTTCTAGCGCCTCTCACCGTAGCGTTAAGCACGCTCTTTTTTATTTTTCTATTGTCGATAATATTGCGTGCGACAAGGCAATATTGATAACAATTTGCTATTTACCGAGTTTCTTATGTCTAACACTAATATTACCACCCACACCTCTCTATTCAAACGCCCGCTATTGGCAACTATGACCGCAGGGCTACTTATCAGTATCAGTTTAACAGCCTGTTCCTCACCTGACTCCAGTGAAAAAGATAGTGATGATACTAAAGTTGAGAATAAAACGGCTGATGCTGCCTCAAACGTAGCAAATAACGATGCTGTCTCTGTGGCTACTATCGATGTCGATACGGTTAAAGGTGACGTCACTTTACCCATGAATCCTGCGCCATTAGTAGTCTATGACATGACAATATTGCAAGATTTAGCGGCGCTTGATGTTCCAGTAGCTGGTATACCTAGTGGTCTAAAACTAGATAACTTGTACTCAAAAAACCAGCCTGATCCTGAAGAAGTTGGGACGGTATTTGAGCCTGATCTTGAAGCCTTAAATGCTATGCAGCCGCAAGCTATCTTAGTGGGCTCACGTATGGCTGAGAAATATAATGAGCTATCGAGTATTGCCCCAACCTTAGATATGACTATCGATACCGCTAATATTTATGAGTCAAGCAAGCAGCGTTTACATGACTTAGGAGCATTGTTTGGCAAAAGCGACGAAGCTCTAAAACTGCAACAAAATATTGATGGTCTTATTAAGCAAACTCAAAGTCTGACCAAAGACAAAGGTACAGGCCTCGTAGTAATGGTTAATGGCAATAAACTATCCGCTTATGGAGATAAGTCGCGCTTTGGCTTTGTGCATACGGTGCTTGGTGTGCCAATGGCTGATAAGCAAATATCAGATGCCCGTCATGGTCAGCCAGTATCTTTTGAATACTTACAAAAAACCAATCCTGATTGGCTGTTTATACTCGATCGCAGTGCGGCTATTGGCGAAGACGGTGTGGGAGCCAAGGCGGTATTAGATAATCCATTGGTCGCACAAACGACAGCGTGGAAAAAGAATCAGGTGGT
>CBETCF010000229.1:0-3026 GCA_965534785.1 uncultured Psychrobacter sp. | reverse complement strand
GAGATGGTGTGCTGTTATTGGTTTAAGGAAAAAACATGCAACGTTACCCGATGACTCCGCAAGGACATGCCGCTTTAGAAGCGGAATTAAAACAATTAAAAAGTGTTGACCGTCCGCGTATCACCGCTTCTATCGCTGAAGCTCGCGAACATGGCGATCTAAAAGAAAACGCTGAATATCATGCGGCTCGTGAGCAGCAAGGTTTTTGTGAAGCGCGTATCCGTGATATCGAAGCCAAACTTGGCGGCGCTCAGGTGATCGACACTTCAACGTTGAAACAAGAAGGCCGTATCGTCTTTGGCGTAACTGTCGTTATTGAAAATATGGACACCGAGGAAGAAAAACGCTATCAAATCGTTGGTGATGACGAAGCAGATTTCAAAGCTGGTAAAATTTCGGTCAACTCACCTATCGCTCGCGGCTTAATCGGCAAGTTTGAAGGCGACGAAGCTCGTATCGAAACACCAAAAGGTGTGGTTGAGTACGAAGTGATGAAAGTTATTTACGAGTGATAAGATAAAACCAGCTATAGACTCCTTGAACAGAAGGGTCTGTTGCGCATTCAACAGACTCTAATCAACACTTCTTTAAATTACACAATGCTACTGTTTTAATCCCTTAGATTTAGCAGATAATCAGTTAAATTTTAATCAAATACCTGATTATCTACTGTATGTTAAGGATTCCATTATGAGCGCAGATAATATTATCAAGAAAACGGTTTTAGTGGCTACCCTCCCAAGCCTAATGCTGTTGACTTCCACCGCCAACGCTGCCTCTGAGATTACTATAAATCAGCCTGTTACGGGTAGTACGACCATCGTTGAGCAATACTCTGATGGCAATACGGCGACTATTACCGCTACGCCAAATGGCATCTCTATGCAAAACGGCATGCCCTATTCAGTGACGCAAGTGACTAATGTGCCACGCTATACAGTCCGTCAAGGGTCATCGACCATAGTCACTACCGATGTAGTCACTACCGGCCCGATAACTAGTCAAGTCACCCAGCAGATCGGCAATACGCCAGTGACGACGACAGTGACCACTCCTACCAATACGGTCGCGCAAGTCCTGACTCCTGTGACTACTAATACCATTCCAATTATCAATAACCAAACCGCCACTAGTCAAGTGATTACTAGCCCGTCTACGACAACAATCACTTTGGACACCCTACAACTGAACCCAACTTTTAGCACTCCTGGTATCGTCAATGCCAATACCAAAGTGATGAAAATCCTAAAAGATAGCAATGGCCGTGATGTGGCGGTGCCTGCTAATAGCATTAAAGCTGGTGACGTTATCGAGTATCACACTACTTATATTAACAATAGCGCTCAGCCGATTAATGATATCAACGCTATGGTTTCCTTGCCCAATAACGTTAGAGTAATGTCTTTAAACAGCCCACTGCCAACTTTAGCTACTACTGGTGGCGATAGTTATCAAACCATTCAACAAGTGGGTAATACGGTAGTGGTGCAAGAGAATTATTCAGGTTTGAAGTGGAACCTAGCCAACTTGCCAGCTAACTCACCACAGACAGTAGTGATTCGCGCTAAAGTGCAATAATTGCTTAGGCTAAATGGCTTGCAATAAAATTGAAAAGGTCTTGATTGTTCAAGGCCTTTTTTATGTCCCCTCAAACGACAACAGTTGTCGTATTCCTTTGCTAATTTCTCAATAATTACAGTGACTTACCTAAGTTTTTGATAAAATAATAGTCTATAAACTTATGGGTACTCTGCAGTTATGGCAACCATCAATTACGATAGACTCCAAGGCAAGCTCAATATTTTAGCCGACGCCGCTAAGTATGATGTCTCTTGCTCCTCCTCCGCTGGCACCCGCAAAAATCAAGGCGGTGGTCTTGGTGATGCTTCAGCGACCGGTATTTGTCATAGCTATACCGAAGACGGTCGCTGTGTCAGTCTGCTCAAAATCTTATTAACCAATCATTGTATCTATGATTGTGCTTACTGCACTTCGCGCAAAAGTAACGACACCCCGCGCGCCGCTTTTAGCGTTGAGGAAGTGGTCGATTTGACCATGCAATTTTATCGACGTAACTATATCGAAGGCTTGTTTCTTAGCTCAGGTATTTTTAAAAGTGGCGACTACACGATGGAGCGCTTAGTTGAAGTGGCGAAGATATTACGTACTCGTGAGCGCTTCAACGGCTATATCCATCTAAAAACGATTCCTGGGGCGTCTAAAGAGCTGTTATTAGAGGCTGGACTATATGCTGATCGCTTAAGCGTCAATATTGAGATTCCAACCAAATCGGGTTTAGCATTATTAGCACCTGAGAAGTCACACGACCAATTAAAAGCGCCAATGGAAACCGTTAAAACTGAAATTATCACTATCAAAGAGAGCCGTAAAACCCATAAGAAAGCGCCTAAATTTGTCCCCGCAGGTCAAACCAGTCAGATGATTGTCGGCGCTAGTAACGAGACCGATTTACAAGTGATTCAGTTATCGAGCCACTTTTATAAAGAGTACGATCTTAAGCGCGTATATTATTCAGGTTATGTGCCGATGCTCTCTGATAGTCGCTTGCCCGCTATCGGGACGCCGGTGCCGATGATACGCGAGAATCGTCTTTATCAAGCGGATTGGCTAATGCGTTTTTATGGTTTTGGAGCGCATGAAATCGTTGAGCCAGAGTCGCCGTTTTTGGATTTAGATTGTGACCCAAAGTTGGCTTGGGCCATTCGTCATCGCGAGCATTTCCCCGTTAATATTCAAACCGCCAGTTATGAGATGATTGTCCGCATTCCCGGTATCGGTACGAAGACCGCTAGAAAGATCGTCAAAGCGCGTAAGTTTAATCAGCTGACTTTATATCATTTAAAGAAAATGGGCGCAGCAGTCAATCGCGCTAAGTACTTTATCGCCACTACCGGTAAAAATGAGCATCTCTCGCATCTAACCCGTGATAATTTCCGTCAATACGTATTGGCGCAGACGCAGACTAAATTTAAAGATCAGCGTAGCGGCCAGTTGGCGTTGTTTTA
>CBETCF010000228.1:0-3035 GCA_965534785.1 uncultured Psychrobacter sp. | reverse complement strand
ACACTACCCCAAATTGCCCCGTAAGCATCAGTCATGACGATAGCGGAAAGCGAATACCAACCAAAGCCAGACGCTAATGCTAAGCCTTTCGTCCAAGATACTTCACTAAACATCATGGCAAAGATGAGCCCGCCAACTAATACCGCTAGCGTAAAAATAATGCTCATTTCCACCCCGCGCTTATTAAGCAGCACTTCTTTTAGGGTAATACCTGAGCCTTTAAGACCAATACCAACCAATAGAATCAAGATCATCAGCAAGGCAGTCATAGTGTTTTCTGGTGGCAAATAGCCTGCTGGCAAAAAATAGCCAATAACCATACCGATAACGACACAAAAAACTTGCGCTAAGCTGCCACGAATACTGACGCGATGCTCTTTAGATTTAGCGACGGGTTTTTTGGCTTGCCAAGGTTTTAGCCGATCAAATAGCATCAGAGCAAATAGCCCAGTACCGATAGTCAAGATCGCTAATACCGTGACATAGAGCGCAATTTCACCTACTTGACTGCCTAAGCCCTCAACTTGTGCTAGCTCAATACCGATAAGGGTCAAAATTATAAAGACTAAATATGATAAGCCCTTATCAGCCATAACCGTCATTCTACGGTTAGAAGGAATGGCAAAGCCAATGAACATCGGCATTAACACCAAAACAAGGGTAACTAGATTTTGCATAAGGCAGGCTCGAGATAGCAGGGCAAGTTGAACATTGATAACATTTTTACAAGCGGCAGATTGTATCATATTAAGCATCAAATTCAGCTCATAAAACGGCTATAGTTGCTATACAAACGTCACTTCTCTAAAAACTGAGAGCATTAGTTATGCAAAATTCGTCAGCAATAAAGCTAGATACGGTTAGTAGTAAAGCTAGTAATAGCAAGGCTAATTTAGCAGCTAACAACCAAGCGCATCTTATTGTCTTTGGCGGCACTAGTGGTATTGGTTTAGCGCTAGCTTTACAGCACAAAAGTCTCGGTTGGCAGGTGAGTGTTATCGGCCACAGCGAGTCTAAGATTATCCAGATAAACAAAGACTACCCTGAGATTACGACTTATTGTGGTGATCTAACCGATTTGCGGCAGCGTCAAGGATTGTTAGAGGAGTTAGAGCAACTAAGCTTTGATAGAGTGATTTATAGTGCGGGAAGTTATGTTAATGAGAGGATTGGTAAGTTAGATAAAGCACAGAGCGACTTGATATTAGCGATTAATTTGCAAGCCTTTGGGCAGGTTTTTGCTTGGGCTAGTCAGCAGTTAAGGCAAAAAGAGATGAATCAACTCTCTTTTAATGATCAACAAGCTAAAGGGAGCCGTCCACAAGTCGTCAAACCTAGCCTTATTTGTGTTGCCTCTATCGCTGGCATTATAGATTATCCTTATCCTAGCCTTTATGCCAAAAGTAAACGCGCGATGATCACTACTGCCAGTGCCTATCGATTGGCATTAGCGCCTTATAATATTCAAGTTACCTGTATTGCTTGCGGCTATATAGATACCCAAGCATTACGCGATTTGAATCAGGGTGATGCCAGTCATAAGCCTTTTATTATCAGTATCGAGAAGGCGGTGATAAAAATTATGCAAGCCATAGATGATGATATGGAACTGGCTATATTTCCGCGACCTATGCTTTATATCACCCGTGTACTGAATAAATTGCCTAAGCCGCTATTAAAACGGTTGCTACGCCGTAAGCTCGATAAAAAGCGCCGTTAATAGCTTACATAATAGTTTTTATGGCTAACCCAAAAGCCAATAAGCTAGCGTAAATAACGGCACGCCAATCAGCAAACTATCTATTCTATCGAGGACACCGCCATGCCCTGCTAGCATAGTGCCAGTATCTTTGACCCCATGTTGGCGCTTAAACGCGGACTCTAATAAATCGCCAGCGATACCGCTAACCGCTAGAGCATAAGCGCTAATAAAGCAAACCCAAGCACTAAACGGCGTGAGCCAAATCCCTAATAATGTCGCTAGTAAGGCGGCAAATAAGCTACCAAATAGCGCACCTTCAATACTTTTATTAGGGCTAATTCTAGGCGCAAGGCCACGTTTGAAGAATTTGCCTTTGAACAGCTTACTGCATAAATATTGTGCGATATCATTGAACTGGCTAGCAAACAATACGAATAATAACACCCCGTATTGCTCACGATGCCAAGTCAGCTGTTGCAAAAACACCAGACTGACAATGAGCAAAATGAATGCGCCACCAAAGAATCCATCTAGTAGATTTAGATAGATATAAGGTTGCACGTTACTATTGTTAGAAGTGTTAAGGGAATGATTATCAGGAAAAGGCGGATTTGAACTGCTTTTTAGTAACTGACTTTGTGAGATGGGTAATGCCAAGGTTTTGGCTTGCAGGCCACGCGCTTGTAGTTTGCTAATTAGCCGAGCTTTACTTTCCGAGCGCCATAAACGACTGATCTCGTAGCTCCCACGTAGACCAATGAGTACAAAAAAAGCCACTAATAACCACTGATAGGGGTAGGAGATATCAAAGAGGTGACTGCCATCTTTCATCTTAGCAATCAGATAACAGCTACATAAAGCCGCTAACATCCACCACCAAGAACGGGCAATCAGATAAATAATCGGTAGACGCGCACGTAACTTAGGCAGAGCTAGTAGACCCCAAGTCAAGCTTACGGTAAGCATAAGTAAGATAACGAATAGCGTATCAGTGGCCATTGGCTAATCACTCGGTAAATTATTGTATCGTTAACTTACTATACTGGATAATTCGACTATTAAGTAGTAGCAAGCGTCCGTAAAGGCCCATGGTTAGCCTGACTCTGCTTGCTAGAATGGAGGTACTGACCATTATGAATGGTTTTATTAACTACTAACTTATTAGTAATAGTTGGCTCAATAACACTAACTAAAGCCATGCTAGTTAAGTTAGGGAAGTCTAGGCGATAATGACCACCACGACTTTCATGGCGTTGCAGAGCTGACTGCACAATCAAGTTTGCCAGTTGTAATTGCCGCTTTAATTTAAACAGGCTTAATGATTTAGCCGTAA
>CBETCF010000227.1:0-3050 GCA_965534785.1 uncultured Psychrobacter sp. | reverse complement strand
CAAGCCTGTCGGCGAAGTCTATATCGTTGGCGCAGGGCCTGGTGATCCAGAATTATTAACTTTTAAAGCGCTACGTCTAATGCAGCAAGCTGACATTGTCTTTTATGATGCACTAGTGTCACCGCAAGTGCTGGATCTATGCCGACGTGATGCCGATAAAGTTTATGTCGGCAAGAAACGTAGCAATCACGCGGTAGCGCAATTAGGTATTAACGAGCTATTGGTAGCCGAGGCCAAAAAAGGTCGCCGAGTAGTCCGTCTAAAAGGTGGTGATCCGTTTATCTTTGGTCGCGGTGGCGAAGAAATTGAAAGCCTGCGTACGCACAATATTCCTTACCAAGTAGTACCGGGCATTACTGCCGCTAATGCCGCTGCTAGCTACGCAGGTATTCCATTAACGCACCGCGATCATTCGCAATCGGTACGCTTTGTCACCGGCTTCTTGAAAGCTGGCGCGCCTAACAATAACTTTAACAGCTTTCTCAATACAGACGAGACCGTAGTGTTTTATATGGGTTTACATTCGCTAGCACGTTTGACCGAAGGTTTAATCGAGGCCGGACGCAGCAGTGAGACGCCTATCGCTATCGTCTCCAACGCTAGCATGCCCAATCAGCAAGTGCTAACTGGCACGTTGGCTACTATTACTGAGCTACAAGAGAAGAATCAATTGCCTACTCCTGCCTTATTGATAATGGGCGATGTGGTGGCGCTGCATCATGATTTAGCTTGGTATAATTTACATCATCAGCAGCACGAGCAAAGTCCAACTAGCACTGATGATAATTGGCTACGCGGTGGTACTTCTTCAACGCTTAGAGACGCGGTTTCGCAAAATCAGCCTGTACAACAACAAGCTCATGCTTTATCAATGATTGCTACTCTTGCTGAGTCACAAGAGGATAGTTTAGAGCAGTTGGTTATTGGATAGCTTTTATTCACAGCTTTCAAGGCATATTAAAAGCCCTAGCATTAAAGTGTTAGGGCTTTTTAATGAAAATTACTTTTTATAAAAGGTTAGTTTTTAATGTTTATGGCTTTCAGAATATTAAATTTTATTTCTTTTTTTCTCAATAACTTCTATCAGCTCGCTACGAATTGCCGAAGCATCAGCAGGCGGATTGCTAACTGGGGTATTCTTGATTAATAAAGTGTATTCATAATTCGGTTGGTAATCAAAACCTTCTATAGCGCTATATCTATACTCCCAATCTGAGTGGTTACTCGCTAATCCAGCAACCTTAGTTAGCCAACATGATTGTGGTGCAACGCCTACACAGTCTACTTGATGGTCAGCGACTATAATCTCGCGTAAAACATAAGGCATTGCACTGACGACAAGTTGACTCTCACCTTTTACTTGCGCTTGAGCTCCTATGACCTCTACATAATCGCCTATAGCTAACTTTTGCATTTGATAAGCATTCTGCTGACCAAAATTTGATTTACTGATAGACGCTGTAAAGGTTTTTCCATTCTTAGCCATAATAGTAACTTTTTGCTGCTCTCTATCTTGCATAATGACGTCCGTTACTTGACCAACAACGGCTTTAGAATTACTAGGTTTAATCGAACGGATAAGCGAGCTGCTCTCTTTAATTTGACTCATATTAGTTTTATTATTGATATTTGCTTGCTCATGACTGCTACAAGCCGCCAAAGAGGAGGTAGCGAGTATAGCTAACATGCATAATTTGATAATCGACATAACTT
Organism: uncultured Psychrobacter sp.; assembly: GCA_965534785.1. Classification (GTDB taxonomy): domain Bacteria; phylum Pseudomonadota; class Gammaproteobacteria; order Pseudomonadales; family Moraxellaceae; genus Psychrobacter. The sequence continues at coordinate 1,337 of CBETCF010000227.1, read as the reverse complement.
ACCTTTTATTAGAATGACTTTTATTAATAATGACTAGCATTAGCGATGAATGATGAATAGGACATTAATCATAGCTAACCCAGTAAAGCACAGCAATTCTTGCTAGAATAAACCCTATCAATATATCTTAATTAAGCTCACCTATGCCTGCACCTAACACCACAAAAAAAGCTATCAAACCCCTAACCATTCTACATACCTCTGACTGGCATCTAGGGCGTAGATTATATGGACGGATGCGTTATGAAGAATTTGAAGCTTTTCTGGCTTGGCTTAAAGAAACCATAAGCACGCAAAAGGTCGATGTGCTTATTGTCGCTGGTGATATATTCGATACTATGACGCCTAGCAACCGTGCCCAAGCTTTGTACTATGAATTTTTAGGCAAAGTGTCGACTTTATGCTGTGAGCATATCGTCATCGTCGCTGGTAATCACGATTCCCCGACTTTTCTCGATGCGCCCAGTCAAGTTCTCAAATTCTTAAACGTACACGTTATCGGCACTGCCTGTGAAGATTTGAGCGATGAGGTTTTAGTCTTAGACGATAGCGAAGGCAATCCGCATTGTATTATCGCTGCCGTTCCCTACTTGCGCGATCGTGATGTCCGCAGCAGTAGCGCTGGCGAGTCCGCCGATAGCAAAGATGCCAATGTCATCAAAGGCATTCGCGCTCATTATGATGAAGTAGCAAGCATAGCTAAAGATCAGCAAAAATCACTAAGTAAAAAGCATCAGCGTCATATTCCTATTATCGCGACTGGTCATTTATTTGCGGCAGGCGGCAAAACCACTGACGATGATGGCGTTCGTGATTTATATGTTGGCTCATTAGGTAAAGTTGCTGCCGATATGTTCGATGAAGCTTTTGATTATGTAGCACTTGGCCATTTGCATGTGCCGCAGCGCGTCGGTGGAAAAGAGCATATTCGCTATTCAGGCTCGCCTATGCCGATGGGTTTTGGGGAAGCCAAGCAGCAAAAACAAGTGTTGCTGGTCAAGTTCGGTGAAGGGTTGAATAAGTCTGTTGAAGAGAAATCTAGTCATTTATTAGCTGATGCTCTAGTAAAGCCAGTCGAAAAACTGGCTAAAAAAACGCTTAATAATACCAGTGGCTTAATCGATGATTTATTTGGTTTTGAAGGGCTAGAGGTTATTGAAGAGAAAATAGATAACTCTAGTCAAGCACATAGCGATGATAAAGAATTAAATATTTCTGATTCTAACGACTCTAAAATCTTATATTCAAATGATATCAATAATATGCAGGTGATCTCATTACCCATTCCTTGTTTTCAAAAGCTAGCGCAAATATCAGGTGATTTAACGACTATCGCA
>CBETCF010000226.1:0-3091 GCA_965534785.1 uncultured Psychrobacter sp. | reverse complement strand
CGTGCCGTTTCAAAATCCTGACGTAGCTGTTTCATCTGCTTATTAAATTGCAAAATATCTTGCACAAAGCGCCAAAACTTCGGGTTAACAATATTTTTACGCTGCGATAACAAGGTATTAATGGTATGACCATTATATTCAAAATTGCGAGCGACATTTTTTACCGAAAAGCTCATGTCGGTCGCTTGAAAGGGCACTTGTAAATCGTGCAATAAACGAAAAAAGTTCGGATAAGTGCGCTCATTAAAGACAATAAAACCAGTATCAATAGCGCTCTTTTCTATATGGCTAGTTTTTGTGAATCTACTTTTAGCCTTATTGCCATTTTGGAGCTCTACATCGATAGTATTAACGTGACCGCCTATGTAATCATTAGCCTCAAACACCGTAATGTCATGCTGCTTAACTAGATAATGGGCGCAAGTCAGCCCAGATACTCCTGAACCGATAATAGCAATGCGTTTTTTGCGCTCACCATCCTTTTGATAGCCATTATTTAGATCCGCAGCATTTTTATTTGGCTTCACTATCACAGACTTACGACGAAAAAGCGACATTCACATTATCCTTTAGCTTATCTATCTTTTTATTCAAGGTGCATTTATTTGGGATATAAAAATTAGGGCATGTTAATTACGATTTTTTATTAATTTTCTCGCTAACTTGTTGCCAAACCACATCAGGTAAAGTGCCCAAGGTTTTCAATGGTAGCGTTAGCTTTTTTGGGAATTCAATGACTTCATGCTCCGCCTCGATACCATCACGGATTGCTTGACTGGCTTGCTCAGTGGTTTGTAAGAAAGGCATAGGAAAGTCGTTTTGCTTAGTCATTGGCGTATCGACAAACCCTGGCACTACTAAGCTCACTGCGACATCATGTGGCGCTAAGCTGATTTGTAAAGTTTTCATCAAATAGTGAATAGCAGCCTTTGAGCTACCATAAGCTTCTGCGCGAGCAAATGGCACATAAGCAGAGGCTGAGCCCAAGCCAACTAAACGACCTTTTGAAGCGATTAATTTTGGCAATACGCCTTCAATAGCATGTGATAAGGTGCCCATGTTTACCGACATTACTTTCATAAACACTTCGCTATCGAAGTTTGGCATGTCTAAATACTCACAAGCGCCGGCGCAACAAATAGCTAAATCAACCTGCTCGATTTTATCGAAAGCCTTGATAACCGCTTCTCGATCCATTAAGTCTAAATCAACAGGGGTTGCGCCTAGCTCCTTAAGTTCAGCTAAAGCCTCGTCATCACGACCGACAGCATATAGATGATGGCCTTGTTGCAGATAATCTTTTGCTATTTGCTTACCAATACCAGAAGTGGCACCTGTGATAAGGATGTGAAGTTTCTTTGAAGAATCAGTCATTATAATAGTCCTTTTTATTATACCGTTAATATTTAAACTATTAACCAGTGTTTGTCCTAAGAGCTCTGTTGTTTATAATAACTAATTAATAGAGATTGAAGGGAGCGTTATTGTTGTAACTTCGCAAACAAGAGATAGACTTTAGCAATAAGTTTCAACAAGGCTTGTTACTAGACTTTTAATTACAGGATAATTCATTAGAATGAAGCTCAATAAATAACTATAATAATAAGCTTCTATTACCAGTACCTTAAGACAGCTTAGTCTCTACATGCTACAATAATGCGACCTAAAACGCTGCTTAAAGCGTATTAGCACCGCTAATACACAGCTATTAATATACAGCTATGAAAAGACTTTTTAACCCCTTTAAGTTTCATCCACATTTATTCATATCTATTTTTATTCACAGATAACAAGGATTTCTTATGAGCGAATTGCAACTGTCTGACCGCGTAAATAGTATCAAGCCTTCACCGACCCTAGCCATTACCAATAAAGCCAAAGAGCTAAAAGCGGCTGGCAAAGATATTATCGGTTTGGGCGCTGGCGAGCCGGATTTCGATACTCCAGAACACATCAAAAAAGCAGCAATCAAAGCCATTAATGATGGTTTTACTAAATATACGGCTGTCGACGGCACACCAGAGTTGAAAAAAGCCATTATTGAAAAGTTCAAACGTGATAATGACATCAGCTATGAGCCCAATGAGATCTTAGTATCAGTAGGCGGCAAGCAGTCGTTCTTTAACTTAGCGCAGGCATTCATCAATCCAGGTGATGAAGTTATCATTCCAGCACCTTATTGGGTTAGCTATCCCGACATGGTACTTATCGCTGAAGGTGTGCCAGTAATTGTGAAATGTCCTGCTGAGCAAGACTTCAAAATCACGCCACAGCAGTTAGAAGAAGCTATCACTGAAAAAACTAAAATGTTAGTGCTTAACAGTCCTTCTAACCCAACTGGCATGATCTATACTTTGGATGAGCTAAAAGCGCTAGCTGAAGTGCTGAAGAAGCATCCACAGGTCTATGTCGCCTCCGATGATATGTATGAGCACATTCGCTGGACGGGTGATAAGTTCTATAATATCTTAAACGCCGCACCTGAGCTAAAAGAGCGCGCTATTATCTTAAACGGCGTTTCTAAATGCTACGCGATGACCGGTTGGCGTATTGGTTACGCTGGTGGCCCTGCCAAATTGATCGGCGCAATGAAAAAAGTACAATCACAATCGACTTCTTGCCCAACGTCTATCAGCCAAGTGGCTGCCGAAGCTGCAATCAGTGGCGATCAAAGCGTATTAACACCGATGGTAGAAGCTTTTGAGAAGCGCTGTGATATGGTAGTGGACGGCCTAAACGCTATCAAAGGCATTACTTGCTTGCGTCCAGACGGTGCCTTCTACGTCTATCCTAATATTATGCCACTTATCAAAGCGGCTGGCCTCTCCTCTTGTACTGAGTTTTCAGAATGGTTACTTGAGAAAGTTGGTGTAGCGGTCGTTCCTGGTGATGCTTTCGGTCTTGGTGGCTTTATGCGTATCTCTTACGCCACTGATGAGGCTACTTTAAAAGATGCCTTAACGCGTATTGAATCAGCGGTTGCTGACCTAGATGTGGCTGAGTAATTATTTTATCGGCTAATTAAATAGCTAAAAACTTATTGTTAAATTATCAGTAACAGCCAAAAGACGTCCTTAAAGGGCGTCTTTTT
>CBETCF010000225.1:0-3099 GCA_965534785.1 uncultured Psychrobacter sp. | reverse complement strand
GTTGATGATGCGCTACATGCGACTCGTGCTGCGGTTGAAGAAGGCGTAGTACCTGGTGGTGGTGTGGCTCTAGTTCGTGCTATGAATGCTTTAGCTGAGCTAAAAGGCGACAACGATGATCAAGACGCTGGTATCAACATCCTACGTCGCGCGATGGAAGCACCATTACGTCAGATCGTTACTAACTCTGGCGAAGAAGCGTCAGTAGTGGTCAACGAAGTGAAAAATGGCGAAGGTAACTACGGTTATAACGCGGCTTCTGGCGAATATGGTGATATGTTAGAGATGGGTATTATTGACCCAGCAAAAGTGGCGCGTTCAGCACTAGAAAACGCAGCTTCAATTGCCGGTCTGATGCTAACTACCGAAGCTATGATTACTGACCTACCTGCAAGTGATGACGGTATGGCTGGCATGGGTGCTGGCGGTGGAATGGGCGGTATGGGTGGAATGGGCGGCATGATGTAATTTGCCCTTAACCTATAATGCTTAATGGCTAAGTACTGTAGTTTCAATTTATAGTAAGTAGTTTATAGTAGCTAGTAAAACAAAACCCCGATAGGCTCTGGCTTATCGGGGTTTTTTATGGCTTAGTGTTTAAAGTCTATTAGAAGAATAATGATTACTGATCCGCCTCATCCCTTCTAAAAGTCCAAGTGCTATCATCAGATAATTCATCGACATAATAATAACCTGCCAAATCAAACTCTTTAAGTTGCTCAGCTTTGGTCAGCTTATTGTCCGCGGCATACTTCACCATCAAGCCACGCGCTTTTTTGGCATAAAAACTAATCACTTTATACTGACCATTCTTTTCATCTTCAAATCTAGGGCTAATAATCTGCGCGTCTAAGGCTTTTTTCTTCACCGCTTTGAAATATTCATTCGACGCTAAATTTACCAAGACCTTATCATCGCTATCAGCCATTTGCTTATTAATAGCATCAGTGATTTGTTCACCCCAAAATTCATATAGGTTATCGCCACGCTCGTTTTTCAGCTTAGTGCCCATCTCTAACCGATACGGCTGCATCAAGTCCAATGGCTTTAGGAGGCCATATAAGCCAGATAAAATTCCTAAATGCTCGTTTAAATACAGCATCGTTTCTTTATCCATGTTATAGCTATCAAGTCCGGTATAGACATCGCCATCAAATAGATAGGCGGCTGGCTTGGCATTGTCAGGAGTGAAGGGCATTTGCCAGGCTTGATTACGCTCAGCATTTAATTGCGCTAAGTCAGCTGAGATACTCATCAATTCTTGTAAATCAATCGGATCTTTAGCCTTGAGGTTTGTTATCAACTCAGCCGAGTCCTCAATCAGTGTGGGTTGACTGTAGTGGTTGCCCAGATTTACCGGAACAGCATCTGTTTCATTTAATGATTTGGCTGGAGAAAGTACAAAGTACATTAGCTTTCCTTTTATTGGTTCGTTTATTAGTTCATATAGTAAGTTTATTATTAGCTTGTTGATTAAAGTGGTCTTAGATTAACCCTACCATAGCATAAAGATTACATTCGTAAGTAATAGCTATGACGACGCCTTTAAACTCTCCTCAGCTACTACAAGTGATATAAACCATTAAGATTATACAGTCCTTAAAAACAAGTACAAATAGCCCAAAAAAGCAACCTTATGATAATAAAGGTTATAGCTAAAGTTTTACGCTTAACTTTTTGTTTACTTATGAGTCATCATTAAACAATGAAAGGTAGGGAAGGATGTCTCTATAATAAAAACAGATGATGAAAGTAGTATTATCATTCATAATATTGATAGTCTTTGATCGACTCTTTGCTTAGTCACGAGAGCTGAGCAAAGATTTTTTGCGCCATAGGTTTTGTAGATTAAATGATTTTACCTAGCTAGGGTTGGTCATAAGTCATGTATTCACAGATGAGGAAACGGTATGAAAATCGGTGTTATCAGTGCAGATAGTAGCCATGAGAGCCGCGTAGCACTAACCCCAGACGCGGTTAAAAAGTTGCGTAAGCTTGGGTTTGAAGTGGTTATACAGTCAGGCGCAGGCCAAGCAGCCTACTATACAGATGAGAGCTATCAAGCTGCTGGCGCTGAGATTGCTAATAGTAGCAGCGAGGTCGTTAGTCAATCGCAGATTATTACTACCGTCAATGATTTGCCTGCTACCGTTACTGATAGCTTAACTTCAGGTCAAATCGTTGTCGGTATGCTCGATCCTTATCGCAATACGCAGCTGGATAACTATGCGGCGAAAGGCGCAACCGTTTATGCGATGGAGCTATTACCTCGTACTTTATCTCGCGCGCAGAATATGGATGTCTTGTCTTCACAAGCCAACCTTGCCGGTTATAAAGCAGTGTTGATGGCGGCAAACGAATATTCGCGTCCATTCCCGATGTTTATGACCTCAGCAGGTACGGTTAAACCTGCCAAAGTGGTGATTTTAGGCGTTGGTGTTGCAGGCTTGCAAGCTATTGCTACTGCCAAGCGTCTAGGCGCAGTCGTTGAAGCTAGTGACTTACGTCCAACCGCTCGCGAGCAAGTAGAGTCGTTAGGCGGCAAATGGCTAGATGTGCCGATGAGCGAGGAAGAAGCGCAAATGGCTAAGTCTACTGGCGGTTATGCATGGACGCCATCAGAGCAATACATGAAAGACCAAGCTGCTGTAGTAGATAAAGCATTGAGCGCTGCCGATATCGTCATTACTACGGCGCAAATACCGGGTCGCCAAGCACCACGCTTGGTGCATAAAACGACTTTAGATAAAATGAAAGCTGGTTCTGTGTTAATAGACATGGCGGCTGGCACGGGTGGTAACGTCGAAGGGGTTGTCGCTGATCAGACCATAACTACTGATAATGGCGTGCGTATCGTTGGTGCTGCCAACATCCCCTCGTTATTAGCGGCGCAGTCCTCAGATCTTTATGCCAATAATTTAGTGAATTTTATAACTACTCTAATCGCTGAAGATAAAGCCGACGCCGCAAACAATGCAAATACTGATGCTACCCCGAATAAACTGGCACTGCATTTAGATATGGAAGATGAGATCCAAGGCGCATTAGCCGTGACTCACGAAGGTCAGGTACGACTCGCTAAGCGTTAAGTGCTAAGCG
>CBETCF010000224.1:0-3125 GCA_965534785.1 uncultured Psychrobacter sp. | reverse complement strand
TATCAAGTCCTGAATCCATGATTATGGACTTATTAGAGCAAGGGGAAACCCGTCAGATTTATCTGTTTCAAGGGGCAAGAAACATCCCTGAGCTTTATCATAGAGATAAGTTTGAGCAGTTGGCAGCAGAGTATGAAAATTTCCATTACATTCCTGCTTTAAGTGATGAAGATACCTTGGGGGAATGGTCAGGCTTTAAGGGTTACGTGAATGACGCGGTTAATCATCATTTCGATGGTAAGTGTTCGGGTCATAAAGCATACATGTGTGGCCCGCCGCCAATGATTGACGCTACTATTACTACATTGATGAAAGCTCGTCTATTTGAGAGAGATATTCATATGGAGCGTTTCTTAACCGCCGCTGATGGTACTGGTGAATCAAGTCGTTCTGCTTTATTTAAACGCATATAGTAGTGGTGAATTGCTAATATTGGTCTCAATAAATAGCTAAATAAAACCCCAATATGAGTTTTATATTGGGGTTTTATTTGGACTTTGCAGTGAGTTGTTCTCATTAGTTTAAGCATGGTATTTATCTAAGCAAGGTACTTACGGATAAGCTGATTAAACACTTGCGGCTGCTCAATATTTGAGATATGCGAAGCATTAATCTTCGCGAGCGTAGCATTAGCAATACGATCAACCATATATTGACCATCGCTAATAGTAGTAACTGGGTCTTCCTCCCCTGCCAGCACAGTGACTGCTACTTCAATATTTTTGAGCTGCTGACTAGTATCCGCCGTAGCCAAAGCTTCGCAGCAACTGGCATAACCTTCTGGACTTCCTGCGGCTAGCGTATCCGATAGCTGTTTGACGACAGTAGGATTGTTTTCGATAAAGCTAGCAGTAAACCAACGTGATGCTGCTGTGTCAGCAATAGGCTTTAGCCCTTGCGCGCGAACCAATTGAGCACGCTCAAGCCATGGAGCTTCTGAGCCGATTTTAGCGGCAGTATTGCAGAGCATTAAGTGGTGGAAGCGCTTAGGATAGTTAATGGCTAACCATTGACCCGTCAAGCCGCCCATGGATATCCCACAGAAAAAAGCTTTATCAATATTTAAATAATCGAGTAAATCTATGACGTCTTGCCCGAGCTGATCTAGACTATAAGGGCCTTTCGGTGCTGATGATTGACCATGACCCCGAGTGTCATAGCAGATGATAAAGTAATCGCCTTGCAAAGCATCAATCTGCGGTTGCCACATCTGGTAACTAGTGCCCAAAGAGTTGGAAAATAATAGAGCAGGTTTGTCTTCATCACCGAAGGTTGCATAGTTTAGAGTGACATCTTTATTCTTAAATACAGGCATGATTAATATCCTTTATCATAATTACTGCTAGCTTGCAGTATTAATTATCGACGCGCTCAATAATCATCGCAATACCTTGACCCACGCCAATACACATCGAGCAAATGGCGTAGCGCTTGCCAGTATGCTCAAGTTGATTCAGAGCGGTTAGGACTATTCGTCCTCCTGAGGCGCCAAGAGGGTGCCCAAGCGCGATAGCGCCGCCATTAGGATTAACCCGTTCGCTATCATCAGGCAGACCCAAATCACGAGTACAAGCTAGTGCTTGTGCGGCGAAGGCCTCGTTCAATTCGATCACATCCATCTCATCAAGCGTTAGACCGGTATGCTCAAGCAGTTTTTTAATGGCGGGCGCTGGTGCAAAGCCCATAATACGCGGCTCTACACCAACTGTGGTTGACGCTATGATTCGGGCGCGAGGCTTCAAGTTATACTTCTTAATAGCTTGCTTTGAGGCGATTAAAAAAGCGGCTGCGCCATCATTAATGCCAGAAGCATTGCCAGCGGTCACCGTACCATCCGCGTTAACGATAGGGCGCAGTTTAGCTAATTTTTCAAGAGTAGTATCGGCGCGCGGATGCTCATCAGTATCGACAACAATAGGCTCGCCTTTACGCTGCGGAATATTAACAGCAACGATCTCCTCCTTAAAAAACCCTGTTTCTTGCGCCGCCGCTGTTCTTTGTTGGCTACGCAGCGCAAAAGCATCTTGATCGGCGCGATTGATATCGAACTGTTCAGCGACATTTTCAGCGGTTTGTGGCATAGATTCAGTGCCGTATAGCTCATCAAGTTTTGGATTAATGAAGCGCCAGCCCATAGTGGTATCTTCGAGCTTTTGTCCACGACCAAAGGCATTTTCTGATTTGCCCAAAACAAAAGGTGCGCGGCTCATGCTCTCAACACCGCCAGCAACGACTAAATGAGCTTCACCCGTTTTGATGGCTCGAGCTGCTATTGCGATTGCGTCCATGGAGGAACCGCATAACCGATTTATAGTGGTAGCTGGAACTTGATAGGGCATACCTGCCAGTAATGATGACATGCGACCGACATTACGATTATCCTCGCCGCTTTGATTGGCACAGCCATAGATAACATCATCGACCTTTTTCCAGTCAATATTACTATTACGCTGCATAAGTGCCTTGATAGGAATGGCGCCTAAGTCATCCGCGCGTACCGCTGATAAAGCGCCGCCATAACGTCCGAAAGGAGTGCGAATAGCATCAACGATATAAGCGTTATTTAAAGTAGGGTTTAAGACTTCACTAGATTCACTCATCGTAATTATCCCTTTGTTATAATTGTTATTATCTTTTAGTGGCATCTATCAGTTGAGCGCCAGTTAAAGCTTGCAAGTCAGTAAAGCTTAAATTATCGACCATTTCAGTGACTTCTAAACCTTTATCTGTGACTTCAAGCACACAGAGGTCAGTATAAATACGGTCAACGCAGTTTTTACCAGTGACAGGGTAGCTAAGCTCGCTGACAATCTTTGGATCGCCTTCTTTGGTAGTATGATTGGTCATCACAAAGACCTTTTTGGCTCCCACGGCTAGATCCATAGCACCGCCAACCGCAGGTATCGCATCCTCAGCACCCGTGCTCCAATTCGCTAAATCACCATTAGCGGCTACTTGAAAAGCCCCTAGCACACAGATATCGATATGACCACCGCGCATCATGGCAAAAGAGTCGCCATGATGAAAAAAGCTACCACCAGCCAGCATAGTGACATATTCCTTGCCAGCGTTGATTAGCTCAGCATCTTCTTCACCTTTAGCAGGCGGTGGGCCAAAAGCTAACA
>CBETCF010000223.1:0-3145 GCA_965534785.1 uncultured Psychrobacter sp. | reverse complement strand
CTTTCATCCCACCACCTATAGAGGTGGGGGACTTCTGCGCTAAGATGTTAAAGCTAGAAGTCACCGTATAATGGTACGGTCACTATATACTAACTATACTGATTTTCTACAAAGTCATTGTTAAATAATATTAATCTAATTGCTGATATAGATTAGTAATACTTAACTTATATTGTAATCTGAATAATACTGTAAGGTTTTTCTGCTTGTTATTAACATTTATTTGCGTTAATCTCTTTAAATCGCATTTTAGTACATAACTTATACAGAGCTGCTAAGCAACTTTTCATAAGTATATAATAAAGCCATAACTCGCCAGTATAGTGCGTTACTGGTTATATGATTTGTTATCTAATTGTTATAAAAACAAACTTGCTCTACCTTAAGACTTACGGAATCCTTCTTTTTAAACGCTGTAAAAATAAAACAACAGCGAAAGTAGTTTGGAAGGGTCAGTACTATTAAGTTTTAGTGTATATGTTGAAGAGGTATATATGAATAAGCGTCTATCTGGTTTCTTTACAATGTCAGTAGTTTTATTTACTGGCTCTGCGGTTATATCTAACGCGCAAGCAGTCGAAACAAAGACTTCATTAGCGGCATTGTCACAAGATAACGCATCCCATATTGATCGTGTCTTAGGCGAATTAACTCGCCAACATGATAGCGCATCAAGCTTAGTAAAATCAGCTCGTCAACCAACATCCTTGGCGCTTAATAGCCCACTACTAGCTTCTGATAGCTCACAAGCCAGTAATGATGAAGATGTACTTGAGCGTCTAACTGCAGTTGCTTCTAACTCGGTCGGCAAGTTTAAGCAAACTGGATTGGCTTCATGGTACGGTCGTAAGTTTCATGGTCGCAAGACAGCTAGTGGCGAAACCTTTGATATGAATGCTTTGACCGCAGCTCATCGCTCATTACCTTTGAACTGTTATGTTAAAGTTACTAACAAGACCAACGGTAAAAGTGTAGTAGTTAAAGTCAATGATCGTGGTCCTTTCCATGGTAAGCGTGTTATGGACTTATCTTATGGTGCCGCTAAGCAACTAGGTATTACTAGTAAAGGGGTAGGCAACGTCTCTATCGAGCGCGTTTCAGGACCTTAATTTTATCAATAAGTTAGTATTTGCTAATTGACATCTATCAGCCAAACAATAAAAAGCGCCTAGTTCATCGAACTAGGCGCTTTTACTTTAGGTAGAAAAAGTAATCAAAAACAGTCCGCTTAAAAATCTATTTCAAACGCGCTTTCAATAGCATCATCTAATCGCTCGACAGCTATGACATTGATACCTTTGAACTGAGGCGAATTTGCCGCTGGTGCATTAGACTTGGGAATAATGGCATGCTTAAAACCATGCTTCATAGCCTCTTTTAAGCGCTCTTGCCCATTAGGCACGGGACGAATTTCGCCCGATAGACCTACTTCTCCAAATACCGCTAGTGACGATGGCAAGGGCTTCTCTTTTATACTCGAAGCACAAGCTAGCAGCACCGCTAGATCAGAACCGGTCTCAATAACCTTTACCCCGCCTACAACGTTAACGTAAACATCTTGACCGTTAGTATGGATACCACCATGACGGTGCATTACTGCTAATAGCATAGACATCCGCTGAAAATCGAGGCCGAGCGCCATACGTCTAGGCTGCCCTTGTGAATCATCTACCAGAGCTTGTACTTCCACTAGCAACGGCCTGGTGCCCTCACGGCTTACCATCACTACCGACCCTGCCACTGGTTTGTCATAACGGCTCAAAAATATCGCTGAAGGATTAGCGACTTCTTTGAGCCCCATATCAGTCATGCCAAAAATACCTAACTCATTAACCGCACCAAAGCGGTTCTTGACTGCGCGAATCATCCGAAAGCGCGAGTCAGACTGTCCTTCAAAGTACAGTACCGTGTCAACCATATGCTCTAGCACTCTTGGCCCTGCCAAAGTCCCTTCTTTGGTGACATGACCGACCAAAAACAGCGCCGTACCAGTCTGCTTGGCATAGCGAGTTAAAATAGCCGCTGACTCCCGAATCTGACTGACCCCGCCGGGAGCTGAATTAATCGCGTCGGTATAGATAGTCTGAATAGAATCAATAATGGCAATAGCGGGCTGCTCTTGCGTTAGAGCGGCACAGATAGTCTCGACGTTAGTCTCAGCCAATACTCGAAGTCTATCGGCTGGCAGATCTAAACGCTTGGCGCGCATCGCCACCTGAGCTAAAGACTCTTCGCCCGTTACATAGAGCGCACTGCCAGCTAACGAGTCTGCCTTAGCCATATTGGTTGCCGTTTGCAGCAAAATAGTAGACTTACCGATGCCCGGATCGCCACCAATAAGCACTACGGAGCCTGCCACTAAGCCGCCGCCTAGCACCCGATCGAACTCGCTGATGCCAGTAGGTAGACGGGTATCTAAGCCTATGCTGACTGCGTTAAGCGGCATCACAGCACTGTGAGTCCCTGAATAGTTACCAGCTGGCGCGCCTGTACCACGTGGCGTAGCACGACTAGGTGCTGATTTGGACGAGCTTTTATTATGGTGCGGCATACTGACATTTGGCGCTTCGACTAAGCTATTCCATTCGCTACAGTCCGTACATTGCCCAGCCCATTTACCAAAATGAGCGCCGCAGTTTTGGCAGACATAGCTGCTTTTATTTTTTGCCATGGTATATAAACCTTACTCGATAATTAACTATAAACACTAAAAGGCGATAAACTAAGGAGGTTTAAATGATTATTAAAACAGACTTTAAAAGAGGAAAGCGGGTACTGCTGCTGAGGAATAAGTAGTAGAAGCTTGAAAATAGTATAAGACAATCAGCACAAATGCTGTCGAGCAAATGAGAGTTTAGAAAGCCCTATATCATAGCGAGTGAATAACTTTGAAAGTATAAAAGATGAAACGAATTTAATAGTGTGAGCTTTTTTAATCACTCACAAATACAGTCACAAGTAAAAGGTTTTACACCTGAAAGTCTTTACCCAAATAGACAGTTTTCACCAACTCATTGCTTAGCACTTCTTCAGCGCTACCTTCAGCGATAATAGCGCCTTCTGAGACAATATAAGCTTTTTCACAGATAGCGAGCGTATCACGGACATTATGATCGGTAATAAGGACACCGATACCACGATTCTT
>CBETCF010000222.1:0-3162 GCA_965534785.1 uncultured Psychrobacter sp. | reverse complement strand
TAACAAAACTGGTAAGGATAAGTACTCAAATAGCATTTATGGTAATGCAATATTAATTAATAATGTTATCAACCAAAGACAATGCTTTGAATCATAAAATAATAAGGAATAGTAATATGCTATCGCTAAACAATCCAGAATTACTAAAACAACAGTGTCTAGTTAAAGGTGATTGGCAAGACGCCAGCGATGGTGCAACTATCGAGGTGACTAACCCTTATAACGGAGAAGTCATAGGGACTATACCTAGTCTGACTGAGCAAGATGTGGTCGACACCGTGGCCTATGCCGATGAAGCTCAAGCCTCTTGGGCTGCCAAAACCGCTCAACAGCGCGGTGAATTACTACAAAAGTGGGCAGATCTTATTGATAAAAATAAAGAAGATTTAGCTGTTTTAATGACTGCTGAACAAGGTAAGCCACTAACGGAATCGCGCGGTGAGATAGGTTATGCCAATAGCTTTATCCGTTGGTTTGCAGAAGAAGGCAAACGCGTTTATGGTGATGTTATCCCAGCCACCAAAGCACAATTACGCCATGTGATTATCAAACAACCGGTAGGCGTTTGCGCCATTATTACGCCTTGGAACTTCCCAGCGGCGATGATTACTCGCAAAGTTGGCCCTGCTTTAGCGGCAGGCTGTACGGTGGTCATTAAGCCGGCTACCGAAACGCCTTTTTCAGCGTTAGCGCTAGGGGCATTAGCTGAGCAAGCAGGTATTCCAGCAGGGGTGATTCAGATCGTTACGGGCAAATCATCAATGATTGGTGAGGTTTTGACTAGTGACGCTAGAGTGAAAAAGTTATCCTTTACGGGCTCTACTGAGGTTGGTCGAACGCTTATGGCCCAATGTGCGCCAACGATTAAAAAGCTATCGTTAGAGCTTGGTGGTAACGCGCCGTTTATTGTCTTCGACGATGCCAATCTAGAAGCGGCAGCAGAGGGCTTAATTGCTTCTAAATTTCGTAATGCCGGTCAAACTTGCGTTTGTGCCAATCGAGTCTATGTGCAAGCTAGTATCAAAGACAAATTCTTAGATATCTTCGTTAAAAAGGTCAAAGCGTTAAAAGTCGGTAATGGCATGGATGAAGGCGTCGATATTGGTCCTCTTATCAATGAGGATGGCTTAGAGAAAGTACAAGACTTACTACAAGATGCGATAGACAAGGGTGCTAAAGTCATTGCGGGTGGCGATAAAAACGAGGCTTCAAAATTAAGCTTTAATCCAACCGTTATTACTGATTTAAATACCGATATGGATATTGCTTCTGAAGAGATTTTCGGCCCTATTGCGACGATATTTACTTTTGAAGATGAAGCTGAGGCTATTGCCAAGGCTAATGATACTATCTTTGGGCTAGCCGCTTATTTCTATTGTAGCGACTATGCACGCTCATGGCGCGTCACTGAAGCATTAGAATACGGTATAGTCGGTCATAATACGGGATTAATATCTACTGAAGTTGCGCCTTTTGGCGGTGTTAAACAATCAGGCTTTGGTCGTGAAGGCTCCAAATATGGTATCGAAGAGTACGTCTCTACCAAATACTGGTGTAGCGATATCAGCTAGTCCGCTATTAGAAATTTAGAGGGTTTAAATGATTAGCCTTATAAAGCTATTTATTGAGAGTAAAAAGAGCTTAACATTAACTTGTTAAGCTCTTTTCCTTGACTGACCTTTGCTATTTACAACTCTAAAGTGGAGAATCTTGAGAGTCTGTCTTTACTGTTTTTTTTGGTTCTTTCGTTAGAGTTGAAGATAGTTTTTCAGGTCGCTTTTTTAAAGGTTGCTGTTCAATAAGATGATCAGACGGTTTGCTTAAAGTTTGAGCGGCAGACTTGAGATGCTTTTTGACTTTTTTGATAGAGTAAGCCGCTATTTTTTCTTCTTCTTCAGCGAGTGACTGCTCATATAAAGCTTTATAAACTTCAAGCGTCTCAGCGATCATCTCACGCATAGTGAATTTATTAGTCATCTCAGGGCGAGTCACACTTTCTAATTGGCTTCTAACCACTTTACAAAGTGCTTGTGCATTGTACTTTTTGACTAGTCCTTGCGGATATAAAGGTTGTAAAATCTCACTAAAAGCCGCCTGATCCCAACCGATAACTGGTGTGCCTAAATGGATAGCTTGAAGCGCATTAATACCGATAGATTCAGGCTGATTAGCCAATGCCATGACAATGTTGGCCGCTGACAGCCATTCACGCATATCATTGCGCTTGCTGCCGACATAAGTAATGTGATCCCCTAATCCCAAAGCATTGGTACGCTGACGAAAATCCTCATGCGCCACATCGCCTTCTCGATAATCCTCATCCATAATAATGGCATGAATATTAGGAAATTGTTCTTTTAGATTACCTAAGATGTCGGTGAGCCACTCTTGCCCATATTCATTACCAATAATAGTGGGGAATACTAACCATTTTTTATGCTCAAGCTCAGGATATTCGGCGAAAGTACGCCGTAACCAATAGACCGAAGGATTGTGCCGATAAGGATAACGGCGAGTATCAATGCCTCTATATATGCGTTTTATATTTTTAGGGCCAAGCTCTTCACGGCGAATACCTTTGACCAAATAATTGGTAACGCTATCGGAGACCGTAATAATAGTATCGACATCTAGCAAGGCTTGTGAGTATTTATTAATCGGGTAAAAGCCGTACATCGTTGAGACTAGTTTGGGTATCTTTTTGACTTTAGCGCGGCGCAAGGCTAAATGTAATATCCATGCAGGCGTTCTAGAATGTAGATGAATGACGTCTGGATGATATTTTTCAATTAAGTGGCGCAGGGGTGCTACTTGCAGTAGCGATAACCAAGACTTTTTATTCATATAAAGCTGATGGTATAAATTACCGTCACGCTCTAAACGCTTGACCAACTCATTATCGTCATCGGCGCTGGAGACAATAATAGAAGTATGACCGTTTTTGACCAAAGCCCGGCCAAGATGAAAAATACCGCGTTCGGATTCATCATGTTTCAAAGACGATAATAAGCGCATAACTATCATAATAAAAACAGACAACCCTAAATGATAATAAGGTGATATTGTCAGCCATAAAAGCAAAAAACTCAACCTAATAACATGATTGAGTCAGATAAATAAACCTAGTGCCTGTTTAACAAAATTAATCCGCTAGCGCTTCTT
>CBETCF010000221.1:0-3245 GCA_965534785.1 uncultured Psychrobacter sp. | reverse complement strand
CTAGCTGATAGACCATCTAGTTACTAGATAAGTGCTCGCTATTATAAGCGGTTATCTCAATAATGCAAGTCAAAATTGACGTGATTTATATAAATAATGGCATAAATATTTGAGCTAAAAACTGGAGGCTGGGGTCGGAATCGAACCGGCGTCTACGGATTTGCAATCCGCTGCATAACCACTGTGCTACCCAGCCAAGGGTCACTATATTAGCAAAATTAATTTAAATTACAAGTCATTTTTTAGCTAAATCAAGCTTATTTGCTAATCATGACTATCCTTTTGCTAACGATAATAAATTAACCTAGCTATTACAATCAGTTAGCCTGATTGAGCTTAGCTAGACGATATCTTTATTATCTCGTTTGGCTTTTTTGATATCGCGATAAGTTGCGGTACAAATCAATACTAGCACTGCTAAGGTGATAGCTGGCCATATTAAGATATATAAACCATAGATAAATGTGTTGTCCATGTTGTCTCCTTTTAACGTCTATAGATAGATAACGCTCTGCCTAATGGTTGCCAGTCGTTATCTATCAAAAGTTTCGCTATTAGTATTTCACTTAGTAGTATGTCACTAATTAGTCTGTTATGAAGATTTTGGAGCTTGCGGTACTTTGGCTTTTTTATCGTAGTCGCCAACGCGCTCTTTAATCAAGTCAAAATCGAAGCGCTCATTACCCATGAGACTGACTAACGTACAAACGATAGCACTGACGCCATAAGCAGTTAGGGAGGCGACCAACACCATATAATCACGCAAGAACCCAGTGGCAAATATCAACATCAAGATTAAGGTAATAAGAGCTGCGCCCATACCAGCCTTGCGACCTAAAAAGCCAAAGACCATTAGACCGATAACCACTGCTGCACCGACACTAGCCATAGCTTCAAAGAATAATGCGGTAATACCAGTGATAGGAATCAGCTCAAAACGCGCGATACAGAAGAATATTAAGGCGACAATAACTGCTGATGTAAACGCGACGTTAGTCACGCGATTCCAGAACACACTAGCAATAACCGGGAAGACTACCGCGCCCCATAGAGCACCGACGAATACTAACATTACCAAAATATCAAGCTTGAAGCTAGCGAAGATCAGGCCAGCAACCGTAGCGACAATCATAGTGCCGCGACCGACAAGCATCATCGTTTTTGGTTTGACGTTGCCTTTTTTAGCGATATTTTTGCCATAGACATCAGCCATCATAATGGTCGATAGCGCTGATAAATCTGAGTCAGCAGTCGATGATAGCGAGCCAATGACTAAGATAAAGAATAGCCCAATAAATACCGGATGCAAATAAGTGCTGACCATTTGTGGAATCAGATTATTCATATCGCCATTTAACGGCTCAATACCGATAGTTAAGGCCATTAGTCCAATCATGCCTAGACCGATTACGATACCAGCGTAACCGACAGTAGCGGTAATAAAGGTGGCTTTAATTTTAGTTTTATCGATAGCGAATAAACGCTGGGTAATGGTCTGATTACCGATAGCATAAGCTAATACCGCGACAAAGAAAGGCGCACCTTGATTCAAAAAGGCTTCTGAAGAAAAGATATCTTGCTGCTCAAGGGTGAGATTAGATAATCCTTCAACCATAACTGAGGGGCCACCCATTGAGAATAGCACAGCGGGAATAATAACCACGCCGATAGCCATTAACGCGACGAGCTGGGCAAAGTCAGTAAATACCGAAGCTCTGAAACCTGAGGTTAAAGTATAACTCAGTACGCCGATACCAGCGATAAGTACCCCAGTTTGAAAGGATAAAGGTGATAACACCGATACTAAGGCACCTGCTGCCGTAAAGTTGACCATCAAGCTAATTAAGCTGCCCATAATATTAGATATGGCTAAAATCAATTGGCTTGATGAGCCGTGGCGGGCGTGAATAAGCTCGCCTAATGTGTGGCCTTTAGGGGCCAGTTCTCGAAATCGCATGCCGAAGGGATAGATGAATAAAATCATCAGTGCGCCCCAAAATCCGTAATGGATCGGACCAGACACTCCATATTTATAGCCAGAGGTAGCAGCGGCATAAAAAGAGGCTGCCCATATCCAAGTGGCCGTCATACTGGCAGCACCCATACCAAAGCCTACACCATGACCGGCTACCATAAAACCTGACGTTGACTCTTTATCTTTTTTAATGAGTAACGATAAAAGGTAAGTACCGCCATAAAAGGCCAAAAGTAACAAAATAACGGTTAATGCTGAAAACTGAAATAATGACTCGTTTTGCAAGTTTACACCTCACTGTAATCATAAATGTGAATGAAAAATAAACGAATATTAAGCTTTATAACCTTAAATATTAATTTTTGTGTTGGTAACCTAACACAGATGTAACTTCAAATCTAATGACGCTGCAGTAAACTATTAGGAATACTAATGAGATAACCCCTATAAAAATAGTAATAAAGGGCTCAGTAAAAACATAAATAATGTCAGGAATTTCATTTTAATAAGGATGAATGGGTGGGTTTTTGCAGGCAAGAGAGGTACAATATCAGCCGTAAAATCATAGCCAATCCCTCTGTGTTTATTGTCAAATTCTTGGAGTTATCATGTCTAGTTCGTCAAAGGATCAAAATTCTGCCACTCTTTTGGATGGTAAGGCGCTTGCCAAACAGATAGAGCAATCACTGAGCGAAAGGGTAGCCGCTATCAAAGAGAAATCTGGCCGTACTCCAAGCCTCGCAACGATATTGGTCGGTGCCGATCCCGCTTCTGCGACTTATGTACGCATGAAAGGCAATGCTTGTAAGCGTGTAGGTATGGATTCTATTAAAGTTGAGATGGCAGCTGAGACCACCACAGAGCAGCTAAAAGCTAAGATTGATGAGCTCAATAATAATCCAGACGTGCACGGTATTTTATTGCAGCATCCGGTGCCTAGCCATATTGATGAGCGCGCTTGCTTTGAGCAAATTGACTTAGCAAAAGATGTCGATGGGGTGACGTGTTTGGGCTTTGGGCGTATGAGTATGCAAGAGTCCGCTTATGGATCTTGTACGCCGCAGGGTATCATGCATCTGCTAGAGCATTACGACATTGAACTATCTGGCAAGCAAGCAGTGGTAGTCGGTCGTAGTCCTATTTTGGGTAAACCGATGGCAATGATGCTATTGAATGCTAACTGCACCGTGACTATTTGCCATTCTAGAACCGAAGACTTGCAAGCTCACATAGAGCGCGCTGATATCGTAGTAGGGGCGGTGGGTGTGCC
>CBETCF010000220.1:0-3267 GCA_965534785.1 uncultured Psychrobacter sp. | reverse complement strand
CCTTCTTAATTTAGAGTTTTGTTTTAACTTAATAAAAAGACCTTGTCACTTTATGTGGCGAGGTCTTTTTATTATCAAAAATCTAAGCTTAATTAAAACTTATAAAGCAACCCCAGCGTTGTCGTTGCATCAGTACGCGAGTCTACCATAGGACTATCGTATTGCTCATTCGGTAGATAGCTTAGGCTTTGATTGAAGAATCCAGCCCAGCGCTCATTAATATCGTAGTTGGCGCTGACATTGATATAAGGGTTCAAGCTTGAATTGGACTTATAAGTCGCTACGCCCGTTTTTGCTGTCTCTTCAGCAGTTACGCCATAATAGTATTCATTGTATTCATCATCAAAATACTCAAAGCCTATGCTTGGATAAACGGTCAGCTTGTTTTTAGTGATTTTAGCCAAATAAGTTAAGCGGGCCGTAGTACCACCACTACGATCTAAGATATCAGTTGCGGCTTGAATACGGAAACCGCCAACAGGAGTACGACGGAGATAAGTTAAACCAGCTGCTGCTGAGGCTTTACGCTCATCGAGACCTTGTAGAGCACCATTGGCGTCATCAGGATCGAACTCACTCCCTGCCAATTGCGCGTAGGCGGATAACTGGTTAGTACCGTCGTTGATCAGATAAGCACCAGCACTGGCACCGCGCGCGTAGAATCGGTTATTATCATAAAACACGCCTGGCAATACTCTCACCTTGTCATCTTCCAAATCGTAAGCGCTGTTAGAATACAGCACGTTTACGCCAACGCTTAGCTGAGCGTCTTCATCGATTGGTACGTATTCAAAAACTGAGGCATTAGCAGTGCTTACCATACCGAGTAAGGCAGTTGCAGTTAACGTGGCGAGTAGTGTGAGGTTGAACGTATTTGAAGCAGATAGTTTTGACATAGTTGGATCTCTTGAGCGGGAAAAAAGAGGTTAGAAGTCGGGTTATAGCTATTATTTATTGACTCGCTGGTTCAGTAGCTGCCAGTATTTGCAATATTTGATTATGAATATCTTGCCACCACCAGACAAAGCCGATGACGATAATTAGCATAGTTATCCAAGGCAGTAATTGCCAAATAATACTGACTTTAATAGGCTCAGCTGCAATAGTTTTAGTCGTCACATAAGCTGGAGCGTTATGCTCTAAGTTTACAGGGATTTGGCTATTATTATCAGAAAATATATCAGTAAGTGGTGGATTATCGCTATCAGTAGGTTGAATGGTATTTTGATAGTGGTTCTGATAAGTCGTTTGGTAGCTGGCGAGGCTAGCCATGTTGGTAATGTTAGCTTGTTTTGCGGCTAGCTGCTGACGATAGGCAAAAGCTATAGGCAGGGCAATTATAAGCCCAGTAATAGCGCCACCAATATGCCCAGCATTATCAATACCAGGTACTGCAAAGCCATAAACTAGATTTATACCCATAATGAATACTAAGCTTTTTAAATTCAGTATCATGCCATTGACCGACATTTTGAATAATGCCGCTATTAATAAAGCCGCGCCGATACCCATAATACCGCCAGACGCGCCAGCAGATAATCCCGGTTGAGCGCTACCCTCTATAAGCGCTTGCCAAGTCACCTGATTGTTAAGGACGTTACCGCCTACTACCGCTAATAAAAACAGCGCTAAAAACTTCGTGGAACCAAACATCGGCTCAGCGATTTGCCCAAAGAAGTACATCGCAAAACTATTAAATAACAGATGCATCAAGCCAATATGCAAAAAGCCGCTACTCAATAAGCGCCAAGGTTCATCGCCCATCGTGTAAGGCAAAGCATTCGCGCCCCAATTTAATAGCTGCTCAGTAGTCGGATTATTGGCATCTACGCCTGTTAAGAGTTGCAGGATAAACAGCCCAATAAAGCTAATTAACAATAAGGTAGTGACGGGAGCGGTGGTAAAAAGTTGTTTAATAGTCATAAATGAGGCTATGTATTGATAAAATTGATTTAAAGTATGATTTTAGAAGTATAAACAGTAAAGCGAATATAAAAAAGACAGCCTATGTATCAAAGCAATTTATTAAAGCCATGAAATTAGCACTAGGGTGTTAAAGCTATTTGACTCTATAGCGCTCTACCAACGCATTGGCGAGAGATAAGGTAAAGCAGATTTGAGCTGCTCATAAGTGCCGTTCACTAAGATATCATCGGTCACTTTATTGATATTGGTATGACCACAGAACGCCATGGTTATATCGCACTCTTTATAGATCAGCTCCAGCGCACGGCGTACACCATCTTCGCCATAAGCGCCAAGCCCGTAGAGAAACGCACGTCCGATCATAGTGCCGTTAGCGCCTAAGGCCATTGCTTTTAGGACATCCTGCCCTGAGCGAATACCACTATCGAGCCAAATCTCAATCTGGCTATTTTCCGCTCGTACCGCTTGCACGATATCACTTAATGCAGCGATAGAAGAGGGCGCACCATCGAGCTGACGACCGCCATGATTAGAAACCACTAAGGCATCAGCGCCACTACGCGCTGCCAGTATCGCATCTTCAGGCTCCATAATGCCTTTGATAATGAGCTTGCCGCCCCATTGATCCTTGATACGTGCCACATCATCCCAGCTCAGCCCCGGATCAAATTGCTCAGCGGTCCATGCCGATAACGAAGAGATATCCTCAACGTTTTTGGCATGACCGACGATATTGCCGAAAGTACGTCTTTTGGTGCCTAGCATATTTAAGCACCATTCAGGCTTAGTCATTAGGTTTAAGATATTCGCTAAAGTAGGCTTTGGCGGCGCGGAAAGCCCGTTTTTGATATCTTTATGGCGTTGACCCAATACTTGTAAATCTGCGGTTAATATCAGCGCTGAACAATTGGCTTCTTTAGCACGGCGAATAAGATTGGCCATAAACTCTTGATCGCGCATGACATAGAGCTGAAACCAAAACGGCGCACTAGTATTCTCGGCCACATCTTCAATGGAGCAGATGCTCATCGTCGATAAGGAAAAAGGAATACCGAACTTTTCAGCCGCACGTGCCGCGTGTATTTCACCATCGGCCCACATCATTCCTGTAAATCCGGTGGGCGCGATAGCGACGGGCATATTAACTTTTTCACCGACCATAGTGGTCGCAAGCGAGCGATTTTCCATATCGACAAGTACTCGCTGACGCAGCTTAATACGGTCAAAGTCGGTCTCGTTATTACGATAAGTAGTCTGTGTCCATGAGCCTGAATCCACATAATCATAAAACATACGTGGCACTTTACGCTCAGCGACTCGGCGTAGATCTTCGATTTCGGT
>CBETCF010000219.1:0-3335 GCA_965534785.1 uncultured Psychrobacter sp. | reverse complement strand
ACACCGCCTGCTGCGGTAGCTGGTGCGCCTGCTAGCGATGCTGCTAGTGCAGAAGCCGTCCCCGTTGCCGCCTCCGCTGACGATGCGGTTATGGGTGTGATAGAAGCGAAATGTAGCGTTTGCCATATGGCACAACCAACCCAAGCAGGCTTTAATGCACCACCTGCGGGCATCATTATTGTGACCCCTGAAGATATGAAGATTCATAAAGCTAAAATAATTACCGCCGTACAAAGTAGTTATATGCCACTAGGTAACATTACACAATTAAGTGATGAAGAACGCGCACTGATTGTTTCTTATACTTCAGGGCTTTAGGTTAAAAAGCCAATAGTTTTTTAGTAGACAATATTCAACAATTATCTTGACCAAAGGCTTGAATATCCCTACAGTGAAAGTAAGCTTCATTTTGATTGCTTAGTCATAAAGGGATAAGGATATGTCTGCTAATGAACAAGGAAGTTCGTTGAATAAGCCATCAAATAATATGCTCTATGATTGTAAAACTTTCGATCCAGAGCGTAAGAACTCAAGATTATACAATGAGGATCTTGCCCCTTTGCAGCCAGAGCAGCGTAATTGGGGCTGGTTTTCAATCTTTAATGTCTGGTCTAACGACATACAAAGTTTGTTTGGTTATACCCTCGCCGCCTCCCTTTTCTTAAGCTATGGCTTGAGTGGTTGGTGGGTGATGGCCGCTATTATTTGCGCCGGTTTTATTGTCATGTTAATGGTTAATTTGACTGGCAAACCTAGTGTCAAATACGGTGTACCCTTTCCCGTGCTTATTCGCGCTAGTATGGGAGTCAATGGCGCCAATCTACCCTCTTTATTACGAGCCATAATCGGTATTTTTTGGTACGGTGTACAGACCTATTTTGCTTCAACAGCCGTAGCTATCTTACTAGCGGTGTTTATGGGTAGCTCAGATAGCACATTTTTAGGCTTAAACGGCACGGCATGGTTAGCCTTTGTCATCGTTTGGGTGTTTCAGATTATGCTGTTCTGGGCCGGTATTGAGCCCATTAAGCACTTTTTGAACTGGGCGGGACCACTGGTTTATGTGGTAATGGTAATCTTGATGGGAATGATATGGTACCAGTCAGGCTCTGAGCTGATACCAGCGATTAACTCCATCTTTACTAGTGGTAGCGATTATACTGGAGGCTCTATCCAAGCCTTTACCGCTATTGTCGGCACGATGGTAGCCTACTTCGCGGCAGTAGTGATTAACTTTGGTGATTTCTCGCGTTTTTTGTGTAGCGAACGTGATATGCGTAAGGGCAATTTGATTGGTCTACCTATCAATATGGTGTTCTTCTCTTTTATAGCCTTGATTATTACCGCGGGCACTTTAGTATTATTTGGTGAAGCTCTGACCAATCCCTCAGATATTGTAGAAAGGGTTGACTCGTTACCGCTAACTATTATAGCTGCTTTGACATTCTTTGCCGCGACAGTCGGTATTAATATGGTGGCAAACTTTATACCGCCTGCTTATGATTTGGCTAATTTATTTCCAAGACATATTAACTTTCGCCGTGGCGGTTTGATTACCGCAGTGATTGCCTTCTTTGTAGGGGCACTCTGGTTATCGTTCATTAGTAAGATTGGTGTCGTCGGTTTTGTGAACGTCGTTGGCGCTATCATCGCACCGTTCTTTGGGATTTTAGTGATCGATTATTACATTATTAGACGCCAGAATATCGATATGAATGACTTATTTTCAGCCCAACCTACTGGTGCTTATTACTACACTAAAGGCTGGAATATCCGTGGCCTCATTGCATTTGCGGTTGGTTCTCTCTTTTCTGTCGCTACGGTATTAGTACCAAGTTT
Source organism: uncultured Psychrobacter sp. (assembly GCA_965534785.1). Lineage (GTDB taxonomy): Bacteria > Pseudomonadota > Gammaproteobacteria > Pseudomonadales > Moraxellaceae > Psychrobacter. Next base: position 1,496 of record CBETCF010000219.1, on the reverse strand, counting down.
GGCAAAGTTTGAAGGTTATGGCTTCTTATTAGGCGCAGCTATAGGCGGTATTGTTTACTGGCTACTTATGCGTAAGTATGGCATCGAGCTTAACAACGCTTTAGCAAAAAATAAGTAAATTTAGTTTATCGAAAAAATAAAAAGCATTCATTAAGGAAAAATACTATGACTCAAGCATTAACTAGTGATTTCGATCATATGGCTTATCCCCGTGATCTAAAAGGCTATGGCGATAATCCGCCAAAAGCCAACTGGCCAGGCGGCGCTAGAATCGCCGTCCAGTTCGTCCTCAACATCGAAGAAGGCGCAGAAAACAGTGTGATTCATGGTGATGGTCAATCAGAGCGATTTTTGTCTGATGTGTTAGGGACTCCTGAATTTAATAATCGCCACCAGTCTATCGAATCCGCTTTTGAATACGGTAGCCGCGTAGGCGTTTGGCGAGTATTGGATGTATTCAAAGAATACGGCCTGCCTATTACCACCTTTACTTGTGCCGCTGCTGCTGAAAAGACGCCGCACATCATTGAGCGCGTACTAGAAGATGGTCATGAAGTGGCAAGCCATGGACTGCGCTGGATTACTTATCAATATATGTACCGCGAAACAGAGCGCGAACACGTTCGTAAAGCCACGCAAATTTTTGAGCGTATGCTTGGCAAGCAGCCAATAGGTTGGTATACCGGCCGTGATAGCCCTAATACTCGTGAGCTAGTCGCTGAGCAAGGCGGTTATATTTATGACTCTGATTCTTATGCTGATGAGCTTCCTTACTGGCTCAATGTCAAAGTAGAAGATAGCAACAAAATTACTCGTAAGCCGCATCTAGTTATCCCTTATACGCTTGAGACCAATGACATGCGTTTTGCGTCAAGCCCTGGCTTTACCAATGCCGAGCCTTTTTATCAGTACCTAAAAGACAGCTTTGATACTCTTTATGAAGAAGGGGCCAAAGAGGGTAAAGACCAGCCTAAAATGCTGACTATCGGTTTGCATTGCCGTATCATTGGCCGTGCTGGTCGTATCAGTGCCCTTAAACAATTTTTAAAATATATCACTAGTAAGCCTGATGTTTGGGTCTGCCGCCGCGATGAAATCGCTAAGCACTGGTATGAAAATCATCCAGCCACAGATGATAACATCGCCAACTGGATGTAATTATAAAATACAGGGTTAGCTAGAAACTAACCCTGTATTTAGGATCATTTATCACCTCACATTTTTATCGACTTAATACTTAAACAGCTGCTCTATATTTGCTTAGCTCAAACAAGCAACTGCTAGCGGTGCCTTGTCTTATAGTATAAATTAGAGATAAAAAGTGATTAAGTGATCTAAAGATAAGAGACTTATTAACGTTGTCCACTATTGAAAGTTTATAACTTAATAAATCGCTAAAACAACTTAATAAATGATATTGCTAACTATCATAAAGGTGAACTTATGAAAACTACGATAATTGCTCAACCTTTAACTAAAGCGGCTTTTGCGCCTTA
>CBETCF010000218.1:0-3401 GCA_965534785.1 uncultured Psychrobacter sp. | reverse complement strand
AATATCTAGTTTAGTCATTCTAAGCGGATCTTTTTAATGACGAAGCGGCAAAAAATAGTCCTGTCCTTACAGGCTGATGCTAAAATCGCTCTATTCGTTGCGACCGTTTAAATAAAATCAGCTAGCCAATGCAACGAGCATTACCTGCAATTTTCACTTAGACTAGAACAATTTTAGCTATCAGCAGTGTTCATTTGTGAATGTTCAACAGACCCTAGATAACCCATTCATTTATATTAAGAAAAGGTGATGATAGTGCGTGAGATCCTAGTAACTAGTGCGCTGCCCTATGCCAATGGCTACATCCATTTGGGGCATCTTGTAGAGTATATTCAGACCGATATTTGGGCACGTGCTATGAAGGCGCAAGGCCACAAAGTCACTTACGTCTGCGCCGATGATGCTCATGGCACCGCTATTATGCTCAAAGCTGAAGATAATGGCATCACCCCAGAAGAGCAAATTGCTTCGGTCAAAGCCTCACACGAAGCCGACTTCGATAAATTCTTGATTGAGTTTGATAATTATCACACTACTCATTCCCCTGAAAACAAGCATTACTCAGAGCTAATCTATCGTAAGCTTAACAGCGCTGGTCATATCAGCACCAAAGATGTCGAACAGTTATTTGACCCTGAAAAGCAGCTATTTTTAGCGGATAGATTTGTCAAAGGCGAGTGTCCTGAATGCGGTTCTGCTGATCAATATGGCGATAACTGCGAGGTTTGTGGCACTACTTATGATGCCACTGAGCTAAAGAATCCGCGCTCAACTTTGTCCGATGCCACGCCGGTACTAAAAGTCTCTAAGCATTACTTCTTTGACTTACCAGGTTTTGAGCAATTCTTAAAAGACTGGACTCGTAGCGAAAATCGTTTGCAACCTTCAGTCGCTAATAAGCTACAAGAATGGTTCGATGCCGGTCTTGCCAGCTGGGATATCTCCCGTGATGCACCGTACTTTGGTTTTAAAATACCAGATACCCCTGAAGGCGAGCCTGATAAGTATTTTTATGTTTGGCTAGATGCGCCTGTCGGCTATATGGCCAGTTTTCAGAACCTTTGCGATCAGCTGGCAGGGACAGAAAACGAGCTAGACTTTGATCGTTATTGGCTACAAGAGAACGAGCATAAAACTGAGGTTTATCATTTCATTGGTAAAGACATCGTTTATTTCCATGCGCTGTTTTGGCCAGCGATGCTAGCCGGTAGTGATTTCCGTACCCCTACTGGAGTATTTGCCCACGGCTTCTTGATGGTCAATGGCGAAAAAATGAGTAAGTCGCGCGGCACTTTTATCAAAGCCGAAACTTACGCTGAGCATTTGCATCCTGAATATCTGCGTTATTACTTCGCTAGTAAACTGTCAGATAAAGTCGAAGATATTAACCTTGATCTGGAAGACTTTATGCAAAAGGTCAACTCGGATTTAGTCGGCAAAGTGGTCAATATTGCTAGCCGTAGTGCCGGATTCTTAGTGAAAAAGTACGACGGCATGCTGACTGAAGTTTGCGCTGAACCTAAGCTGCTAGAAGACATTACCAAAACTGGTGATGAAATTGCCGCAGCTTATGAGAATCGCGAATTCTCACGCGCCATGCGTTTAATCATGCAATGTGCGGATAAAGCCAATGAGTACATCGATGAGAAAAAGCCTTGGTCACTCGCTAAGCAGGAAGGAACTGAGCAAGAAGTTCAAGAAGTCTGCTCAGTAGCTATTAATATCTTCCGTCAATTAATGGTTTATCTAGCGCCAGTGTTACCAGAGCTGACTAATAATGCCAAAGGGTTTCTAAATATAGATGATTTAAGTTTCCATAGCCGCAATGACTGGCTGCTTGGTCATCAGATTAATAAGTTCAAACCATTAATGCAGCGTATCGAACAAAAAGATATCGATGCTATGGTAGAAGCCTCAAAAGCATCATTAGGCGAAACCAAAGAAGCTGCGGTAACAACAACCCCAGTTAATAACAAAGGTCAAGGTACACAAAAAGATAATACGGCTGATGATAGCACTGAGCAGACAGATTTTATCGGTATTGAAGACTTTGCCAAAGTAGAGATGAAGGTCGCGCACGTCCTTGCCTGTGATTATGTTGAAGGCGCTGATAAACTGTTGCAATTTACTTTAGATGTAGGCGAAGATAAGCCGCGTAACGTGTTTAGCGGTATTCGTAAATTTTATGAGCCTGAGCAATTAATGGACAAAAAAGTCATTTGTGTGACTAATTTGGCGCCGCGCAAGATGAAATTTGGCGTATCAGAGGGAATGGTGCTCTCTACTGGCAATCCTAAAACTCAGCTGACGGTAGTGACCTTACCTGATAATTGTGTTATCGGTGACTTGCTGGCTTAATCCATTGAAATAAAAGCTATAAAATATATAGACTATAAAAAAGGTGCCTAACATGGCATCTTTTTTATGAGAGGATGAACTGATCTTAAAGATAGTTATCTCTCTGTAATTACTGAAATACTTCATCTAACAAGCTAAGGTATGAGCGCTTATTTAGACCGATGACGGCTATCCTGTAATTTCTTATTGCGATTAGTTACATTACTGTCATAATATAGAGCGTGTTGATTTACATCTCCTCCCAACTTAAGAGTTAAATTTATAATGACTATTGCCACCACTTTACGTTTGAGCCTCTGTACTGCAGCTGTTAGTGCCATCAGTATGTTCGGTTTGGTAGGTTGCTCAAACTCAGCTACTGAAACCGCGACAGATGATGCGGCGGTAACTACTGACAAACCAGCAAAAACGCTCGCCATTACTCAGATTGTTGAGCATCCCTCATTGGATGAAATTAGACGAGGATTGCTAGAGGAGTTGGCGGACAATGGTTATGTAGAAGGCGAAAATCTAACCGTCAATTTCCAAAGTGCACAGGGTAACTTGGCAACTGCAGGACAGATCGCTAAGCAGTTCGCTGGTGATTTGCCAGATGCGATTGTGGCTATTTCCACTCCATCAGCGCAGTCTATAGTGTCTTCAACGACTACTGTACCAGTGATTTATACTGCTATCTCAGACCCGCTAGCCGCCAAGCTTATCGATGAGAACAATGTTCCTTTTCAGTCTAATATCACCGGATTATCGAGCCAATTACCTATCGAGCCGCAGTTAGATCTAATCCAAAAAATTGCCCCGAACGCTAAAACTATTGGTTATGTCTATAGCCCTGGTGAGGCTAACTCTGTCACTGTGCTCAAGCAGTTGCAGCAAGCCGCTCCTGCGCGTGGACTCAAAATATTAGACCTAACTGCTAACCGTCCTACCGATGTCGCAATGGCGACTCGTAGCCTCGATGGTCGTGCTGATGTCATTTATACCTCGCTCGATAACAATGTCGTCTCTGCCTTTGAAGCGATGGCGAGCGCTGCCAACGAGCTTAA
>CBETCF010000217.1:0-3403 GCA_965534785.1 uncultured Psychrobacter sp. | reverse complement strand
ATCGGCCAAGCGTGCGAGTTTGACTATTCAGGCGCGCAGGCCTGTAAAGCACTCCGCGAAGAGGGCTACCGAGTTATCTTAGTCAACTCCAATCCAGCCACTATCATGACCGATCCGGCAATGGCTGACGCCACTTATATCGAGCCGATTACTTGGCAAACGGTTGAGCAAATCATCGATAAAGAACGCCCTGATGCTATCTTGCCAACGATGGGCGGACAGACAGCCTTGAACTGTGCGCTAGAGCTAGATAGAAATGGCGTATTAGAAAAATACGGCTGTGAGCTAATTGGCGCGACCAAAGACGCTATCGAGATGGCAGAAGACCGCGACCTATTTGACAAGGCTATGAAGCGTATCGGTCTTGAATGTCCGCGTGCTGAAATTGCTGAAACTATGGAACAGGCCTTTGCTACTCAGGAGAAGATGGGCTATCCGTGCATCATTCGTCCTTCTTACACTATGGGCGGATCTGGCGGTGGTATCGCTTATAACCGCGAAGAATTTATCGAGATTTGTGAGCGTGGTTTTGACTTATCCCCTACTCATCAATTGCTCATCGATGAATCACTAATCGGTTGGAAAGAGTACGAAACCGAGGTCGTGCGTGATAAAAACGACAACTGTATCATCATCTGTACCATTGAAAACTTCGATCCAATGGGCGTGCATACTGGCGACTCTATCACCGTCGCGCCAGCACAGACTTTGACCGATAAAGAATATCAAATCATGCGTAATGCCTCACTGGCAGTACTACGTGAGATTGGTGTTGAGACTGGCGGCTCTAACGTCCAGTTCGGTATTAACCCAAAAAACGGTCGCATGGTCGTTATTGAGATGAACCCACGCGTTTCGCGCTCATCAGCATTAGCGTCAAAAGCAACGGGTTTCCCGATTGCGCGTATCGCGGCTAAGTTAGCGATTGGTTATACCCTTGACGAACTACAGAACGATATCACTGGTGGCGCAACTCCTGCTAGCTTTGAGCCAACGCTTGATTATGTCGTTACTAAAATTCCAAGATTTAACTTTGAGAAGTTCCCACAAGCGGATAACATCTTATCAACGCAGATGAAATCAGTTGGCGAAGTGATGGCTATTGGCCGTAACTTCCAAGAGTCGATGCAAAAAGCCTTACGCGGATTAGAAACTGGCGCGGATGGCTTCGATGAGCAAATTGATTTATCAGCGGTCAAGCCTGAAAAAGCACGTAGCGAAATTATTAACCGTCTCACCGTGCCTACTCCTGATCGTATCTTCTACATCGGCGATGCTTTTCGTATCGGCATGAGCGTTGAGGAAGTATTTAAATTCACTAACGTTGATCCTTGGTTCTTAGTTCAAATCGAAGATATTATCAAAACCGAAGAAACGGTAAAAGCACTTGGTTTTGGTGATTTGAATGAGAAGAATCTGCGTAGCTTTAAGCGTAAAGGCTTATCTGATCTACGCCTAGCCAAATTGCTGGGTATCTCGCAAAAGCAGCTACGTGCCAAACGTTGGGATTTGAATATCCATCCGGTCTATAAGCGCGTAGATACTTCAGCAGCAGAGTTTGCTACTAGTACCGCTTATATGTACTCAAGCTACGATAGTGAGTGTGAAGCCAATCCGACCGATAAAAAGAAAATCATGGTCATCGGTGGCGGCCCCAACCGTATCGGTCAAGGCATCGAATTTGACTATTGCTGTGTGCACGCCGCCCTCGCTATGCGCGCAGATGGCTACGAGACTATCATGGTCAACTGTAACCCAGAAACAGTCTCAACCGACTATGACACCTCTGACCGTCTCTACTTTGAGTCCATCACTTTAGAAGATGTGTTGGAAATCGTCCGTATCGAGCAACCTGACGGCGTTATTGTGCAGTTCGGTGGGCAGACGCCATTGAAGCTGGCGCGCGCTCTAGAAGCAGCTGGCGTCAAAATCATCGGTACTAGCCCAGATGCTATCGACCGCGCTGAAGACCGTGAACGCTTCCAACATATGATTCAACAATTAAACCTGGTGCAACCAACCAACGCCTTAGCCACTAGCTTAGAAGATGGTTTGGTAAAAGCCAAAGATGTTGGTTATCCATTAGTGGTACGCCCGTCTTATGTACTAGGTGGTCGTGCGATGGAAATCGTCTATAACGAAGACGAGCTAAGACATTACTTGCGTACGGCGGTACAAGCGTCGAACGAAGCGCCAGTACTACTAGATCGCTTCTTAGATGATGCTATCGAAGTCGATGTCGATTGCGTTTGTGACGGCACCGATGTAGTAATTGGCGGTATCATGCAGCATATCGAACAGGCTGGCGTACACTCTGGTGACTCAGCCTGTTCATTACCGCCTTATTCGTTATCGGATGAGCTTTGTGATGTGATGCGCGAGCAGACCATTGCTATGGCCAAAGAGCTAGGCGTTATTGGCCTAATGAACGTGCAGTTTGCGGTCAAAGGCGAAACAGTCTATATCTTAGAAGTCAATCCACGTGCGGCTCGTACTGTACCTTTTGTCTCAAAATGTATCGGTACTTCGCTAGCGCAAATCGCCGCTCGTTGCATGGCAGGAACTTCATTAAAAGACCAAGGCTTTACCAAAGAGATCAAGCCTGATTTTTATGCGGTAAAAGAGTCGGTCTTCCCGTTTGCCAAATTCCCAGGCGTAGATCCCATCTTGAGCCCTGAGATGAAATCAACTGGTGAAGTCATGGGCGTAGGCAAAACTTTCGGCGAAGCTTTCTATAAAGCGGTCATCGGTAGTAATGAGCGTCTGCCTGGTCTACCTACGGCTGATGAAACCAAAACGGTCTTTATCTCCGTGCGTGATAGCGATAAAGAACAAGTCGTTGACGTGGCTCGTCAGCTAAAAGACTATGGTTTTGAGATAGTCGCTACTACTGGTACGCAAACCGTATTGGCTGAACATGGTATCGAGTGCAAGCAGATTAATAAAGTCACCGAAGGTCGCCCTCATATCGTTGACGCGGTCAAGAACGGTAAGATTGATTTGATTATCAATACTACCGAAGGCAAGCAGGCGCAAGAGGATTCTTTCTCGATTCGCCGTAGCGCGCTACTAGGTAAAGTGTTCTATGTCACCACTTTAGGCGCTGCTGAGGCGGTCTGCAAATCTTACGCTATCGAATTGCCGTTTGACGTTTATAAGCTACAAGACTTGCATGCGCAAGCTAAGCCTGTCGCTTAGTAGCGCTGTGCGAGCTGTATTTATATTCTATTGACTTAATTGCATAAATTCAGTAGATTAGACTCTATTGTAAATCGTACTTCTTAAAATTTTGTAGAGAGCATAGTGGCATCACTGCTACTATGCTTTTTATTAAGTCGCTTTACCCCCATATTACGCCTATATTACATGGCGAACTCATTGTCATAATATCAGCACCATCTCA
>CBETCF010000216.1:0-3425 GCA_965534785.1 uncultured Psychrobacter sp. | reverse complement strand
ATTATTGATATTTTTAATTATGGGTGTCTTTAATTACTAATACTGTCAACTAAAGCGCTGACAATTATAATACTTATTTCAACTGCTACCAATGTAAGAGCATTTTAACAGGTAATAAAATTGAATTATGATAAAGTACTGTTAAAGTACTAATGAGCTAGTTGAATCTATATGCTTATGCCCTGATAACTACTTTAACTATTGATTTTAGCTATTGATTCCAAACACTATTTATAAATTATCTAATGATAGGCCGTCTTATGCAAATTTATCTTGCCAATCCACGCGGATTTTGTGCTGGTGTGGATCGCGCGATTGCGATTGTCAACGAAGCTCTAACTCGTTTTGAGCCACCCATCTATGTGCGTCATGAAGTCGTCCACAATAAGTTTGTGGTGTCAGATCTTGCCAATCGTGGCGCGGTATTCGTGGAAGAGCTACATGAAGTACCTGATGGCTCGATCGTTATTTTCTCGGCACATGGCGTCTCAAAGGCAGTCGAAGATGAAGCAAGTCGTCGCGATCTTACCGTATTCGATGCGACTTGTCCTTTGGTGACCAAAGTACATATCGAAGTAGCAAAGTTTGCTCATGATGGTATGGATGCCGTTCTCATTGGTCATGCTGGGCATCCAGAGGTCGAGGGCACCATGGGCCGCTTTAATCGCGGTTATGGCGGTCAAATTCATCTAGTTGAAAACGAAGAAGATGTTGCAAAGCTCACAGTAAAAGATGCAGAGAGCTTAGCTTTTGTGACCCAAACGACTTTGTCGATGGATGATACCGCGCGAGTAATTGATGCGCTGCGCAATAAATTCCCTAATATTCAAGGGCCACGAAAAGATGATATTTGCTATGCCACTCAAAACCGCCAAGATGCAGTAAAAGACCTAGCCGGTCGCTGTGAGGCCGTATTAGTAGTAGGCTCGCCAAACTCCTCAAATTCTAATCGCTTACGAGAGCTGGCAGAACGTATGGGCTGTCAGGCTTATTTAATCGATAATGCTAGTGAGATGGATAAAGCTTGGTTCGATAAGGTAGAAACGGTCGGCGTTACCGCTGGTGCATCAGCTCCTGAAGTTCTCATTCAAGAAGTGCTGCAGCAATTGCAAGATTGGGGCGGTAAGCGTCCTGATGAGCTGTCTGGCATTGAGGAAAATGTGACTTTTAGTCTACCTAAAGCTTTGCGTATTCCGGTGACCCAAGTGGGTAGATAGTCTATTGGGTTAGTTATTGAAATCATTAAAGAGTCATTAACATGAAAAAAGGTAAAGCTAAGTTTGTATTGGCAGAGGCTAATATCGATGAAGTTAATAAACAACTACGAGTCAATATGCTCGTTATGGTAGTAGTCATGTTTGTACTTGCGATGAATATTATCCAGTTTATGCAAGCCACAAGCTTTTTTTATGCGATGTTGACAGCGATGATGGTTATTTTATTATACTTTATAGCTAAAGCTCGTAATATTCTTAAAATAAGAAAACAGCAGCTTACTGAGTAATTAATTTAGCAATCTTCTTGATGAAATATAAAACAAAAATATAGGATAGTTATGGCAGCGTATTACCAATTTATCAAACGTGAAGAGTCATCGGACGGCGTTATGGTGGCGCATTATCAGCCCACCGAACATGCACAAGGCGCTTGGAATGAGCATGAACAGCACATGGCGCCAGCGACCGGGGTTTTGACTCACGAGCTCAGTCGATTTGCTCCACAAGATAATATGCGTGTTGCGCGTATTAGTCTCGATATTTTAGGCCTTATTCCTTTTGATAAATTTACCATTACTACGCGCTGTATACGTCCGGGTAAGACTATCGAGCTGATTGAAGCGGTGATGAGCAGCCGTGGCCGTGACTGTATTATTGCTAGAGCTTGGCGACTAATGACCCAAGATACTAGCGAAATTGCCGGGCTTGAAGATGAGCCTGCAACGCATCAACCTGAACAGCTAAGTGAATGGGACGGTATGAAAGGCTGGCCAGGTAAGTTCATTGAAAGTGTGCATTTGGTCTCAGAGGCCGATCATCGCGCTGGTAAAGGTATGGTATGGATTACTAATGAAAAAGACATGGTAGCAGGCGAGCCGACTAGCGATATAGTGAAGCTGTTAGGTATGGTCGATACTGCTAATGGCGTGGTGCCACGACTAGGTATGGGCTTGTCTAAACTAGAGTGGATGTTCCCTAATACTGATTTGCAAATCCATATGCATCGCGCGCCAAAAGGTCACTGGCTAGGTCTCGAAGCGGTGCAACAGTATGGCGCTGACGGTATCGGTTTGACTAGCGCAGTATTGCATGATGTCTATGGACCTTTTGGGCGTAGTGAGCAAATTTTGACTATTCGTCCGATGCCGCGTTAGCATCGGTATATTATTATCGGCGATGTAGTTTTAAAAAACAAAACAAGTTGATGTTATGAATATATTATACAAATATATGAAAATAGGGTTTAATGCTCATTAGTAGAAACAAAAGACTAGCAGCGCGGTTAATAAATTTTAAACATAAGTACTCGCTAAAATGATGATGGTCAATCGGAACTTTCGAGTATTTTTTAAGGAGTATCACTATGAGCAATGATATGAGCGATAAAAAATGTCCCTACGCCCCGACCCAGTTAACGATGGGTAATGGCGCACCAGTCGCCGATAACCAAAACAGTATGACCGCAGGCAAGCGTGGTCCACTATTGGCGCAAGATGTTTGGCTCAATGAAAAACTAGGCAACTTTGTCCGTGAAGTGATTCCAGAGCGCCGCATGCACGCCAAAGGCTCAGGTGCATTTGGTACGTTTACCGTGACCAATGACATCACCAAGTACACCCGCGCTGATATCTTTAGTGAAGTTGGCAAGCAGACCGAGATGTTTGCGCGTTTTAGTACCGTAGCAGGTGAGCGCGGCGCTGCTGACGCTGAGCGTGACATTCGCGGCTTTGCGTTGAAGTTTTATACCGAAGAAGGTAACTGGGATATGGTGGGTAACAATACACCCGTATTCTTTATGCGTGACCCACGCAAGTTCCCCGATTTGAACAAAGCGGTTAAGCGTGACCCACGTACCAATATGCGTTCGCCAACTAACAACTGGGATTTTTGGACGTTATTACCAGAAGCATTCCATCAGGTCACTATCTTGATGAGTGATCGGGGTCTGCCAGCATCGTTTAGAAACATGCATGGCTTCAGCTCGCATACCTATAGTTTTTGGAACACCGACAGCGAGCGCTTTTGGGTGAAGTTCCATTTCCGTACGCAGCAAGGCATCAAGAACTTAACCGATGCTGAAGCAGCAGAAGTCGTTGGTATGGATCGTGAGAGCAATCAAAGAGATTTGTTCAACGCTATTGAAAATGGCGATTTCCCTAAGTGGAAAATGTATGTGCAAATTATGCCTGAAGTTGAGGCAGACGAAGT
>CBETCF010000215.1:0-3442 GCA_965534785.1 uncultured Psychrobacter sp. | reverse complement strand
CCTGAGCAAAATGCTGCTGAGTCGATGACCGCTACTTCGAGCAGCGCCAGCAATGGTAGTGATAATTCAATGACCGATATGTCTAACCCGTATAAAGGTCTTGAGAATACTGCGGCTCAAAGCAGTAAGTTTAAAACGGGTCTTGAGAAGCTGCCACGCTCCTTACAAGGTACAGATGTCGATGGTGAGATTATCATAGATGAAAATCAACAGTTGGTAGTCACTGAAGGTCTACGGCGCTTATTTGATTACTTCTTATCGGCACTTGGTGAGGAAGAGGAAGCCGTTATTTATGCTCGCGTTGAAAGCTATATTCGTCATCACACACCAGAGCCAGCAGCCAGTCAAGCGGTCGCTATCTTTAATCAATATATTGCCTATCTCAAGGCCATCCCTGAAATAGAGAAACGCTATGGTAATCTGCAATTGCAAGCCACCAAAAGCGGCGAGCTAGATCTCAATGCAGTAGCGCAACAAAAGCAAGACGTAGCTAAGCTGCGTGAGCAGTTTTTTGATACCCAAACAATTAGCGCTTTTTTTGGTAGTGAAGATGAGTATGATGATTACAGTATGGAGATGGTCAGAATTAGCCAAAATAAGCAGCTAACCGAAGCACAAAAAGAAGCGGCGAGACAAGATTATATTAGTCGGATGCCAAATAACACTATCAAAGCCAATATCGAGCAGCAAGCTAATCTAGGCGAGCTTATGACTCGTACTGAGCAAATGAAAGCTAAAGGCGCATCATCTGAAGCTCTTTATAACATGCGCCGTGAGCTAGTCGGCGCGCCCGCAGCAGCAAGGCTAGCGCAAGTAGATCAGCAAGATGCCAACTTTGCTCAGCGTTTTCAGCAACTACAAAGCCAAAAGCAGCAAATTTTGATACGAACCACTGACAAGTCTCAAGCGCAAACGCAAATCAAGCAGTTAGAAAAACAACTATTCGATGATAATGAACGTAAGCGCTTGGCAGGTTATGCCGCTTTACAACCCGATAGTAATAACAGTGCGCCCTAAGTGCCTATACTCTAATTTTAGACCCTTTACTATTAAATATTTAGCTTTCGGCATTTAGTTAGCAGCTAATAAGATAACAAGCAAGTGATATTAGCAAAACCCCTCTAAAGTGGAACAAAGCGAGTGTTAACCATATACTTAACTATTCATGACAGTGACAACTAAGTCGTGCATAATGGCGTCATTGTTTAGTTCGATAAATAAAACAATGCATTTATCATTACAAAAACTAGTATCATCATAAAAACTAGTAAAAATTATTTCCATTTCTAAGCATAATTTATTTTTAATCTTTTAGGAGCAAAATATGAGAAACATGACTAAGATAGCATTAGCAGCCACTCTAGCAGTGGGTACTCTTGCTGGTTGCCAAACTACGCCAAGCGTTACCGCACCAGTAGCCCAACCAGTCACTAACAGCACACTACAATCTTTTAACTGGCAGTTAGTCGATGCAAAACGCACTAACGGTCAAAAAGTTACCCAACTGTTCTTTGATCCAGCCAAACCTTTGACCCTAAGTTTTGATAATGCTAACGGTAATGATCGTGTTACCTTTATGAATACTTGTAACAACATGGGTGCTGAATATAAAGTCGTGAACGGTAGCGTTCAGCTCAATAATGTTCTTAGTACTATGATGGCATGCCCTGAGCCACAAGCCAGCTTTGACACCGCAACGATGGCAACCGTACAAGGTAAATATAGCATGAGCAAAAATGCGAGTAATGTACCTATTTTAACCATTACCAATGCTAACCAAGTAGCGAATTTCAAAGCAATATCTAAGCGTGTTATTAAATAAAGCGTTTCATAGCTATACATAATAAAATGCTAAAGCTATTTATACCGCTAATTTAAAAACGCCTCACTATTAAGTGAGGCGTTTTTTTATGCAAAAACAGTTGGATAATTCAGTTAAACTAGATCGCACTATTATCCTTGCTTCACGAGATTTTTCCATGTATAAGCCTAGCGTTAGCAACTTTCATAATCATAATCAAACTTCCAAAGTAGCAGCTATGGCTGTCATTGCGAATATGATTCCAGCCGTGATTGTCACTGCGACCTTAAGTATTTTGACTGCTTGTCAGACTATGCCAACCCATAATAAAATCGATTCAACCCTAGCCAATCCCTTGACCGCCAATATGCCTGCTATAGACCGCCTAGGACGCCTAGCTTATGTCGAAGAGCAAGGCGTAGGAGTAGCCAAAGTATCTACCCTATATAGTATTCGTCCTGACGGTAGCGATAGACAAATGATCGAGCAGCTCAATGGCTATCTCTATTCTCCAGCTTGGTCAGCCGATGGACAACTGCTGGCCTATAGCAAACAAGCACCGCGGCAAAGCCCAAAGATTTATATCTATGATCGCAGTAACCAAACCCACAACCTCATCGTCAATAGTAACGGCAGCAATCTATCGGCAGCATTTTCTCCTGATGGAAAGAAACTACTTTATAGCTCAACGGTCGGCGGTAATGCCGATATCTATGAGCTTAACCTAGCTGATGGTAGTAATAAGCAGCTTACTACTTTGCCTAGTACCGAGGTACAACCAAGCTATGCAAGCGACGGGCTAAGCTTCGTCTATGTCAGTGACAAAGTGCGTGCCGGTCGTCCACGGCTTTATCGCTACGATTTCGCCACCGCCAATGCTACGCCTATAGCTACTGGTGGTTATGCCGCCAGTCCACAATTGAGCTCAGATGGTCAACGCATGGGCTACCTTAATGGTCGACAGGCTGCGGTAATGACCCTAACGACGGGACAAATCATCAATCTAGCTGAGACCGGACTCGACGAGCCGGCAAGACTGTCTCCCTCTGGTCAATACGCGGTTTATCCAACACGCCAGCCGCAAGTCGGCGGACAAACGGGCGGTAGTTTAGTCATTCGCTCTTTAACGGGTGGTAACAGCTATGCTATCGGCAGTAAAACCGGTGGGGTAGTGCGTTCTCCGGTTTGGGGGCGTTAATTTAATATCTGTTTAATTCAATTATCAAAATTTCAAGTCGCAAGCTAGTTATTAACTTTGCGATAACTCAGTTCTATATAAGGCATAAAGAAAATCATGGCGCACAAAAAGAAGAACGTCCGCAAAAAAGAATGTCCGGTCTGCGAGCGCGAGTTTAGTTGGACTAAGAAGTTGGATAAAAACTGGGAGAGTATGGTCTATTGCTCAGACCAATGCCGTCGGGTAAAAAAGTATGAAGGTCTAGAGCATCAGAAGGAATAAATAATATGGCACATAAAAAGGTAAACCTACCACAGAAAATATGTCCCGTGTGCCAGCGCCCTTTTACATGGCGTAAGAAGTGGGAGAAGGATTGGGAGCAAGTGATTTATTGTTCTGAGCGTTGTCGGCGTGAGAAGGATAAGAGTGATTAGCCTCAAGTAAAAAAACTCAGCCTATCAATT
>CBETCF010000214.1:0-3447 GCA_965534785.1 uncultured Psychrobacter sp. | reverse complement strand
ATAAAAAATAAGTAGTAAAAAGGCTTCTAGAATGAATTCTAAAAGCCTTTTGATAAAATGACATCCTAAATCTAGAAGTCATATTATCGATAACTAGATTGGTAAGCTAAGATTAGCTAACGCGGTGCCAAGCATCACGTGAAGCCAGACGCGCTTCTTCCCACTCCATACGCGACTCACCTTTTACTTCTTCCCACGAACGTCTTAAGTCAGTTTCATGATCTTCAAAACGAGCATCTGCAGGATAGCGAGTACGGTTAGCATAACCTACCGCATAAGCTGGGTGTAAGTCACGGTCGAAATCATGACCATCTCTGTAATAGCTTGCATTGGCATGTTCAGCGCGCCAGTAAGCTTCTTCATGGGTTGGGTTGACAGCTTCAGCTGAAGCATGACCAGCACCGCCGCCTACTACTGCACCGATAGCACCACCGATTAGCGTACCTAGTGGACCTGCCATCGAACCGATCGCGGCTCCTGCTGCAGCGCCACCTACTCCACCAATACCCGTTCCTATAGGATGCGAACCTGGCTCACCAGTAATAATATCAGCATTTAGATCGTCTTTTGATTCTTTTGACATATGCTTAACTTCAGTGCGATCGATGTTATCAGGATCGTTAGTAACTACTCTTCTATCTACCACTGCTTCATCAGCCATTCTACGAGCATTATCGTCGATGATACGCTGTTTGTCCGCAATCTCCATATTATCACTGGTAATTACACGGTCACCAGCGTCAAT
Source organism: uncultured Psychrobacter sp. (assembly GCA_965534785.1). GTDB lineage: Bacteria > Pseudomonadota > Gammaproteobacteria > Pseudomonadales > Moraxellaceae > Psychrobacter. The sequence goes on along the minus strand of CBETCF010000214.1, from coordinate 2,702 downwards.
GACATTGCCATTAACGTCTACTCTTGGCTTATCGTTTATTATATTGTCGCGATTATTGTTGTTCATAATTAAATCCTTTAATCAGTAAGTTTGTATTTATCCTATTGAGTTAGGATATTCCTATTGTTGCCAATAATGAATTCTGGTAGTTCAAGTTATTATTCTTCAGAATTTATTTAGCTAATGTTGTTATTACCCTTAAAGTATATGAATATCTGGTAATGAGTGGCTACAGCGGATATGTAAGCTATGTCAACTTCGATATTAGCTTACGTTACAAGATGTATTTTTATGGCAGGATTGCACAAATTGATAACCTTTTACGTATCCATAAAGACTATTTCTTGGATTTACTTTAACTATATTTAAAGTGTTATCAGCGCTCTACTCACTGCATTCTGCCATTTTTCCAAGTGTTGATTACGCTTATCTGCTGACATAGAAGGCTCAAAGCAGCGGTCAATCTCCCAAGAGTCTTTCATAACCCTATCATCATATAAGCCACTATTTAGGCCAGCTAATATGGCAGCTCCTTTTGCGGTAATTTCTGTATCTTTAGGCCTTAATACTGGTACTCCTAACAAGTCCGCTTGAAACTGCATCAATAAATCATTATTAGCCGCGCCGCCATCAACCCGTAGCTCAGTAAGGGGTTGCGGACAGTCTTTTTGCATAGCAATTAGTACATCATAGGTTTGATAGGCAATAGCTTCTAAGGCAGCACGAGCGATGTGAGCCTTAGTAGTGCCGCGACTCATGCCTGTGAGGCTGGCACTGACATCTGAGCGCCAATAAGGAGCACCTAGACCAGTAAATGCTGGTAGTAATACGACCTCTTCGCTACTGTCTACTTGCTGAGCCAACTGCTCTATATCACTACTATTCTTTATGATGCCTAGATTGTCCCTTAGCCACTGTACGATAGCACCAGCCATAAAGACGCTACCTTCTAAAGCATAAGTGGTTTCTCTTTTAGGGCTCTGCAATATACGTTTACCGGATTGCACCAGTTGTCCAAGAGAAGATTGCTCGGTACGGCTAGTGCTAGTTTTACGCTGCCATGCCACAGTAGTTAATAGCTGCTGCTCACTTAGCCTTGGCGTTTGTCCTATATTCATCAGCATAAAGCAGCCAGTCCCATAGGTATTTTTTGCCATGCCAGCTTCAAGACAACCTTGACCAAACAATGCCGCTTGTTGGTCTCCTAGTACCGCTTGAATAGCAATTTGCTTGGCGAATAAACCCTTTTTGGTTTTACCAAAATCACCATCTGAAGGCAGTACTTTGGGCAAGATGGTCATAGGAATATCGAAACGCGCACAGAGCTCACTTGACCACGCCAGCTTATTGATATCGTATAGCAAGGTTCTTGAAGCGTTGGTCACGTCTATCACATGCTCACCGCCCGTCAGCTGATAAATGAGCCAACTGTCAATCGTTCCTACGGCTATACCGTGATCGTCTGTGGCTTTTATACGCTCAGCAATTTTTGGATTATTCTCGAGCAGCCAAGCAATTTTGCTCGCACTAAAATAAGGGTCTAAACGTAGGCCAGTAGTACTTCTTACCTGTTCAGAGAAGGTTTGACCATCTTGATGATTGTCTTTTTTACTTAGCGACGCTTGTTGTGTAGCCAATGATTCGCAGTAGCTTGCAGTACGCCTATCTTGCCAAATAATAGCTGGAGCAAGAGGCTGACCAGTACGTTTATCCCAAATCACGATAGACTCGCGCTGATTGGTAATAGCGATACTGGTCACATCAGTAGCCAATAGACCGGCTTGATTGATAACATCGTGCGCACAGCTAATTTGCGTCTGCCATATTTGCCGAGCGTCTTGTTCGACGAAGTCCGCTTGGGGGGTTTTGAGGGTGGTAGGCTTTTGTACTATCTTAATTGGACGCGCTTGATCATCATATAAGATGGCCCGGCTAGAGGTTGTTCCTTGATCTAAGGCTAAAATATATCCTGCCATTTGCTACTCCTAGATTTTGACTAACTGCTACTAATATAGCAAAAACTCATAGGCTATTAGTTAGATAACTTTTTATAGACTTTTTTTTATGCATAATGGCTCTAATGATAGCTTTAAACTAAAACTAGCCACAATCAAAAAGCTTTAGTTAAAACTCAATACTGGTGCGTCAACCCTACCAGGTCTATAATGCCATAACATTAGCACCCTAATCTTTGATGAGTGGTTCACCCCTATTATGAAATTCGCTTTATTATCTTGGTCTCCTCTCATTATTGTACCCCTATTAGGCAGCGTCGCCAGTCATGCGCTAGCGGCTGAGGCAACAGTAACTACGCCAATTCATGAGGCCTATACTGTTAACGATGATAGTTCCAATAATAGTGTCGACAATGATAGTACTAATACGCCTAACAATAATTATAATAATGCTATTTTAGTAACTGATAAGGCCGCTACGAAAGCCTTTAACCCTACATTAACTACGATAGTAGACCCTACTACCCAAAAGCTTGTAGATAATAGTTACCCTTTAGAGGTTTCAAGTTTTTTGAGCTTGGAGCAAGCGCAGCAGATATTATTACAAGTCTCGCCTAAGCTAGCCGCTAATCAAGCTGCTGTTGTCGCTAGCAGCTTTCAAACGGATGCCTTAGCTACTATTGATAATCCTTTTGTGTTTGCGCGAGTTTCGGCCAGTACCTACAATTTAGACGCTGATGTGGATTT
>CBETCF010000213.1:0-3510 GCA_965534785.1 uncultured Psychrobacter sp. | reverse complement strand
GCGCTATTGTAGCAAAGTTTAGCTGACAAGGGGTGTATAGATGTGCTAATTTCTTCCTAAGGCATTCAAAAGATAATGCGATATTGAGGTAGAATTATGACTAGCGCCACTAAAAAAATGAGTGACCAAAAAGAAGTATGGATGGCGCTATCGGATTTATTCATCGATAATGAAATTAATTATGAATCTATTGCTGAGCGGGTTGCGCACCTTAGTATAGCTGAGTCACAATACGTTTTATTTTATGAAGTTGCGCCCGTTTGTATGAGTAATTTATTAGTGCTAAGGCCTGAAAACTGTAAGGGCTTTACCGAGGATGATGTGCTTCCTAAAGTACAGCAGCATTTAAAAAAAATGAAAACCAACAGCTTATATCGCCAAAAAGTGCGTTTAAAAGCCAAGTTCTATAAGATGTTTTTAAAGCAAGACTGGTTAAAGATTATGGAGGAAATACGTCATTTGCAAAATAAAACGAGTTAACTATTTTCTAGCAATTTTTTTAAATGCTTTTTAGTAAGGTTACTGTATTTATTTTTCGTTTTCTACTACACCGATTATTACGCCCATATCCTTTTTATCATGGCTATCAATGCTAGGTGCATAAAGCGCTGAGGCAATACCACCATCCAAAAACAGTGCATTAGAACAGCTTAAATGATCTTTAAATAGCTTAGCAAACTGATAAAAGTTCACTGGCTCCTCACTATTGACCATTTGTATCGAGCCATCGCTACAGACTCCAGCGCCATTGCGAAATTTCAAAGAAGTGCCCTTTTCATTAAACTGTGGATGAATCTCATCATCAATCACTAGCATTGGCCCTGATTGGGTAGCAAAGTAGGGATTAGCTGCGCCTTCTTTGAGCTGCTCATCTAGCGCATGGCTTTCAGTAATTTGCACCTTGCCAGTCTTATCCCACCACATCACGCCATTAGGCAGCAAGTGAAAGTTACCGCCGCCTTCGTTAAGGTTTAACGCGCGTATTTCTTGACCTTCGATAACGGTATAACCAATCGGGGCATAGCGCTCGTTATACATACCCGCATTCATCGCAAAAACAAGCGTTTGCTTTGAGGATAAAGTGCTGAGTAAATTATCGAAGCTTAGCAGCGTTTGCTTATTATCATCTTGCCAAAATAGTTTTAGCTGATAATTATCGCCAGTTAGCGCTTGCGCATCGATACGACAAGCGCTATAGCTGAAAGGTGTATCTTGAGTGATACATTCCCAAACCTGCGCTGATGGCTCAGATGGATCTGTTTCAAAAGGTTGGCAGGCACTTAGGGTAAGTATAACTAAACCCATAAGCACCGCCGAACGGGTAGCAGCTAAGGTAAACATAAAGCGCTGATCTTCTATAATAAAAAGTGAGTAATAATGTTAAGCATCCGGTAGGTCACGGAAAGTATTATTCACATTACCCATCAATTTATAGGCATCGGTATCTACCGAACGACTCGCCGTCTCTAGAGTGGGAGCATTGGTCTGGCGACCCTTATCACGCGAGTCTGCATTGTATGCAATTAATGCGTCGTTATCTGCCAAAAAACTATCGGCAGTGGCCATCACCCACATCTGATTAAAGACATCAGCACGGGCGCTATGGTCAAGTAAAGCTCCTTTATCCGTAAAGTAAAAGAACTTCGATAACAGCTTAATTTTTCCATCATCGAGACGACGAGCAATATGATAAGGTTGCAACTGACTGGGGTGTTGTAAGCCTACAGCACCGACGATGCTGGCTAATGATTTTAAAGTGTTCTTGTGAAAACTTGCCACGCGTTCAGCTTTGCTTGGCACATCAAGCGCTTTTTGGCGGTAAGGATCTTGAGTAGCAACGCCAGTTGGGCAAGTATTAGTATGACAAGAGCGTGACTGGATACAGCCGACTGCAAACATAAAGCCGCGGGCTGAGTTACACCAGTCTGCACCTAAGGCCAGCAAGCGTGCAATATCGAAACCGGAGACGATCTTGCCGCTAACGCCAAGTTTTATTTTGTCACGGATACCAGCACCGACTAAAGTGTTATGCACTAATAAAAACCCATCAACCATTGGCATACCGACGTTATCCATAAACTCAACGGGCGCGGCTCCCGTACCGCCTTCAGCACCATCAATGACAATAAAATCAGGATAATTATCCGTTTCCATCATCGCTTTGACAATCGCCATAAACTGCCAAGGCTGACCGATACAGAGTTTAAAGCCAACAGGTTTACCGCCCGATAGCTCACGTAGCTGTTGCCAAAAAGCGACTAATTCTAGCGGGGTACTAAAAGCGCTATGGGAGGAGGGTGAAATACAATCTTGCCCCATAGGCACTTGACGGGTATCAGCAATCTCTTGGGTAATCTTTTCGGTCGGTAGTACACCGCCTTTACCCGGTTTAGCGCCTTGCGAGAGCTTGATTTCAATCATTTTGACTTGTGGATCTACCGCTTTTTCAGCGAAGGATTGGGCATCAAAGTTGCCCTCAGCCGTACGGCAGCCAAAATAACCGGTGCCTAATTCCCAAATCAGATCACCGCCAAACTTACGATGATAAGGGCTAATCGCGCCCTCACCAGTATCGTGAGTGAAGCCGCCAATCTTTGCGCCCTGATTAAGCGCCATAATGGCATTGGCGGAGAGACTACCAAAGCTCATGGCTGAGATATTGAATACTGACATATCATGTGGCTGCTGACAGCGCTCGCCACCAACCATAATGCGAAAGTCTCGTTTTTCTAAAGGGTGGCTGACCGCCGACTGTAAAAACCACTCTTTACCATGCGCATATAAGTCATCCAAAGTTCCGAAAGCATTGGTATCGCTGACATTTTTAGCACGTTGATAGACCAGTGCACGCTGCTGGCGTGAAAAAGGCACTTGCTCTTTATCATCTTCCAATAAATACTGACGAATCTCCGGACGAAAATCCTCTAGCACGTAGCGAACGTGACCGGCGATAGGATAGTTACTTAAGATGGCATGTTTGGATTGAATGACATCATAAATACCTAAAGCGACTAATAGACCACCGATGATAATTAGCCACCAATTAGTCAGCAGTAACCCTGCCAAAAAGAGCAAAGCGGCTGCTAAAAAAGTGCTATAGCGTAGCATTAAGCCAACAAGATAAGGGGAGTCTACTTTGGGTTCAGCATTTAGATTGGTACGAGATTGGGGCATGGTAAGGCTCATCAACAATAAGGCAGAAATTGAAAGTATAGCAATGAATAAAAAGCTAGAGAGCTAGTCATTTATTATGGATATTATACGTTGATAATATCATTAGTGAATTTTAATTGAGTAACGGTGTGCTAACGTTCGATTTCACTTTTTAATTTCGCCACATTGTTAACAGTTTACTATTACTCGTGTTGTTTCCTCATCGATATTCTCAAAGCTAATTTGCACCGGCAAAAACTGCTCAATCAACCATGCTTGAGTTTCGGCATGCTGACTGATTACCCGCGCGGTAAATTCGCCGCCACCTGCTAAAGCTAAAGGTAGTAATAGCTGATC
>CBETCF010000212.1:0-3524 GCA_965534785.1 uncultured Psychrobacter sp. | reverse complement strand
ATTAACTCATTCTAAGCTTATCGAAAGTCAGTTTATCATTATTACCGACATCGACTTTGATAATATCACCAGCGACGAAATCACCGGCAAGCAATCTCAACGATAATGGGTTTTCAATCTCTTGTTGGATAGCGCGTTTGAGCGGCCGTGCACCATAAACTGGATCATAACCTACCGCTACTAGCTGAGTCATCGCTTCATCACTTAAGGCGATATCTAACTCACGCTCTTGCAGACGTGTACGTAGACGATCGATCTGAATATCAGCAATACCTGCCATTTGCGCCTGACCTAAAGCATGGAATACCACAATCTCATCGATACGGTTAACGAACTCTGGACGGAAATGCTCACCGACTGAATCCATAACCTCAGATTTGATATCGTCATAACTCTCGCCGACCATCTCTTGGATTTTGTGCGAGCCCAAGTTACTGGTCATAATAATGACGGTGTTTTTGAAGTCCACTACTCGGCCCTGAGAGTCGGTTAAGCGTCCATCGTCTAGCACTTGCAGCAGAATATTAAACACATCAGGGTGCGCTTTTTCAACTTCATCAAATAGCACTACACTATAAGGCTTACGGCGAACCGCTTCAGTCAAGGCACCGCCTTCTTCATAACCCACGTAACCAGGAGGCGCGCCTACCAAACGGCTAACGCTATGCTTCTCCATATATTCACTCATATCGATACGAATTAACGCATCCTCAGAGTCAAACAAGAAGTTTGCCAAAGATTTAGTTAGCTCAGTCTTACCTACCCCTGTTGGCCCTAGGAACAAGAACGATCCTGAGGGACGGTTCGGATCAGACAAGCCAGCGCGACTACGACGTACCGCATTAGCTACTGACTCCACCGCTTCATCTTGACCGATGACGCGCTCATGGAGCTTATCTTCCATCGCTAGCAATTTATCACGCTCACCTTGCATCATTTTGCTGACAGGAATACCGGTAGCCGCACTGACCACTTCGGCGATTTCATTGTCGGTGACTTTATTACGTAGCAGCTTAATTTCAATAGGCTCACCGTTCTGCTCTTGTTGCTCTGCTAAATCAAGATTAGCAATTTGCTTTTCAAGCTCAGGTATTACTCCGTATTTCAGACGTGACATCTCAGCCACATCACCTTCACGAGTCACTTTTTCTAATTGAGTGCGTGCTTTGTCCAAGTCCTCTTTATGCTGTTTACTGCCTTCAACTAAGGCTTTTTCTGCTTGCCAAATCTCGTTTAAGTCAGCGAGCTCTCTCTCTATTTCTTCTATCTGTGTATCGAGTAACTTGGTTTCGGCTTTAGCGCCAGCATCCTCTTCCCCTTTGAGTGCTTCACGCTCCATTTTCAACTGAATCAGACGACTATCAAGCTTACCTAAAGACTCAGGTTTACTATCCATCTCCATCCGCAAACGGCTGGCCGCTTCATCAATCAGATCAATGGCTTTATCAGGAAGCTTACGATCAGTAATATAACGATGACTCATCCGCGCCGCCGCAATAATCGCGCTATCTTGAATACTAACCGCATGATGTAGCTCATAACGCTCTTTTAGACCACGCAAAATGGCAATAGTATCTTCAACACTAGGCTCATCGACTAGTACTTTTTGGAAACGGCGCTCTAATGCCGCGTCTTTTTCAATATACTGGCGATATTCATCTAAGGTAGTCGCACCAACACAATGCAGCTCGCCACGAGCCAATGCAGGCTTGAGCATATTACCGGCATCCATCGCCCCATCGGCCTTACCCGCACCTACTAAAGTGTGCAGCTCATCGATGAACAAGATGACGTTGCCTTCTTGCTTGGACAAATCACTTAGTACCGCTTTGAGACGCTCTTCAAACTCGCCGCGAAACTTAGCGCCAGCAATTAGCGAGCCTAAATCTAATGACAGTACTTCTTTGTGACGCATACCTTCTGGTACTTCACCGTTAATAATTTTTTGTGCTAGACCTTCTACAATAGCGGTCTTACCAACGCCCGGCTCACCAATCAATACTGGGTTATTTTTGGTACGGCGTGATAGCACTTGAATAGTACGGCGAATCTCTTCATCACGACCAATCACTGGATCAAGCTTACCCATCTCCGCCTGTTCGGTCAGGTTAATGGTATATTTATTTAGCGCATCACGCTGATCTTCAGCGTTTTGGTTGTTAACCGTTTCATCACCGCGCAATTGCTCAATTACGGCTTTTAATTTTGCAGCCGTCACGCCAGCACTTTCAAATATCTTTTTGGTTTCACCTTGTTCAGCTAACGTCAATAATACCCATTCAGTGGCAATAAAGTCATCGCCTTCTTTTTGCGCTTGGCGATCGGCAAGATTCAATACTTTAACGGAGTTAGGGTTTAGATTGACATCACCTGTCGGCTCACTAATAGTGGCTTGGTTGTCTAATGCTTTAGCCACGCCGTTTTTTAGCGCTGGAATAGATGCGCCTGCTTGCTGACAGATTGATATATTAGATTCATCTTGCAGTAAGACGGCTAATAGATGCACTGGATCAATGCCAGTATTATCACGACCCAAAGCTAGACTTTGTGCTTCTTGGATCGCCGATTGCAACTTCTGCGTAAACTTCTCAAATCTCATAATTTATCCTCTGATAATTCGTAATTGGCAACAGACTTTTATAAGTATTAGACTAGTCCGTTTACCTTTGGTTGCTATCTATATAAGGGATATGGCTTCACATTTCAAGCGATTTATAATTTAACCTTACTAATAGCAATGATATAAGTGCTTATTAGTTAATAACCGCTTATATCTGCTATTTCAACAAATTTTAGATACGAAAAGAGCAAGCAATAAGTAAATAAAAACTTACAATCAATAAAAAATAAGCGCTTGCTCTATCGAGAACAAACGCTATAAGCATCTAATAAGGTTATAAAAAGTCTTAAACTACTCTACGATTTCAATCGGCATTCCTGCTTTATATATACTCATGATTTCATCCATCTCCTCATCAGTAACAGCAATGCAACCGTCTGTCCAATCTCGCTGCTGAGTAATTGACGCTAAATGGCCAAAACCGTTTTTTTGTCCATGAATCATAATATCGCCACCAGGACTGACCCCACGTTTTTTGGCTTGTGCCTTATCAGCGGCATTGGGATAGCTGACATGAATAGAGCGATAATACTTAGAGTTCTCATTTTTATAATCGAGCTTATAATTTCCTGTTGGCGTACGTTCATCGCCCTGTTGACGTTTATGACCTGCCGGACTGTCGCCTAGCGCAACGTGGTAACTCTTGATGACCTTATCACCACTCAATAACTTCAACACGCGCTCAGACTTATTAACATAGACTTTATCAATAGTGACATTGGTAGGGATAGCTTGCTTAGAAGCATCTTTTGCAGAGACTACGACACTCATACTTAGCATGCCAATTAGGATAAGCGTAAGCATAGCTAGAGCTGTGAGTTTAGTTTTTCGAGCATTTAAAACAGAAAATGACATAGTTCTTATTATCCTTAATAATGTCTATTAAAGATAACAAAAATCTATG
>CBETCF010000211.1:0-3571 GCA_965534785.1 uncultured Psychrobacter sp. | reverse complement strand
TTCCAATTATAAGCACCATAAAACAGCATTTGCGCTTGCCGCGTACAGTTGTGCTGCATTAATTGCTTTTTGCGCTCGATGTCCGCCAAATCAGCGTCTTCATCATGATCCTCAGAGTAAGTCAGCTCTAACCAGTCGATAATCCACGAAAAGAACATATTGATGCCAGCATCTGCAAGCAGCTGACGGTCATAATCATTGATATGATTAAAAGCGGGCTGTAGCGCCAAATCGGCAGCTAAACTCTGCACATGTAGCTTCATAAGCTTATTAATGGTATTGCGCACCGACTCCGAGCCACCAAAACGCTCACTGACCAAAAACTGCCAATAGTAAGGCTGCTCGCTAACCATTTGCAAAAATAGCTGAATGCTCTTGGCAATCTGTCGCTCAAAGCTACGGGTCTTACCAATATGTAGGTTTTCACTTAAAGCCGCTAGCGTATCGCCAAGCTCTTCAATCACCAAAGCCTTGCCAAGCGACTCCATGTCATCGAAGTGGCGATAAAATGCTGTCGGTACTACGCCGACTTCGCGAGTGATTTGACGAAGACTAATCGAGCTAAAAGACTGTCCTGTCATGCAAATATCTAGTACGGCATTAAAAAAAGCCCGTCTAGTCTGGAGTTTTTTTTGTTCGCGGCTGCTCATAATATATCTAATATGGTTTAATTGTTGTTTATGATACCTATCTCAAAGCCAAAATACGAATAAAATAACTATGGTCGAGTATAGAATGAGTTTTATCTTTATTTAAGCTGTCTATCAGACCATCGTACCCCAATGACCTTGTAGCTCCTGCGCTAATCTATAAGCTTCATGGTCATTCATACCAGTAATAAAGTCTAAAATATTAAGAATGTTATGATAAATATTGGGAGATAATTGTCGCTGTTGCTCATTAAGATACGGTTGTAATAGGCTCAATAAGCGCTCTTGCTCAAATGGTTTAGGTGCTTTATTCAGAGTCGTCCAAGCCAATGGCATAAACGCATCAAGCAATCTATGCAAGCACTGATTAGCCATCAGCTCCATGCGCACTTTACTCGGATGATTGAAAATGCGCTCGCGAGCCAACTGTTTGGCCTGAGTAATGCCATTCTGCACTTCGCTATCACAATGGGCAAATAAGCTACCGCTCAGCGTTCCGGCTAACAGCTCATCGCTATTGGCTACAAAAGCATCGCTCACCATATTGACTAAGCGCATCATCGCCCGTGCTCGCAGCGAGGCCAGTTGTTGGCCAACTGACATTTGCGCTGGCAAGGTGATAGTAGCTGGCCGCTCACCAATCAGTTGATAAAATATCGCTGCGACTTCATCGAACGGCAGCATATTTAGATGAATGCCATCTTCCAAATCTATCAAAGCGTAGCAAATATCATCGGCCGCCTCAAGTAAATAGGCTAGCGGATGACGCGCAAAGCCATCATGCAGCGTTGAGCGCGGTAGTTGCAAACAAGCGGCTAGCTCCTCTAATTGTGCCGCTTCACTCATAAAGCTACCGAATTTTTTTACCTTATTAATGGGATAACTATTATCGCTGTCTATAATATTGCTATGGCTCGCTAGCCACGGATACTTCATAAAGGCGCCAAGGGTAGCGCAAGTTAAGCGCATACCACCTTTATCCGGATGATGCTCATTACGCACTAATAGGCGAAAACCTTGTGCATTACCTTCATAAGCCAAGACATCTAAACGCTCGTTAGCGCTTAAATGCTGTAATATTGAGTGACGATCTGGATGCATGAACCAATCGCGAATCGCATACTCTCCGGCATGGCCAAAAGGCGGATTACCAATATCATGTGCCAGACAAGCCGCTTGTACTATCACCCCAACGTCGGCTGGCGAAACCCCAATAGGCAATCCATTTGCTAGCTTGTCATCAAGTTTTTCCGCCGCCATCATGCCTAAAGAGCGGCCAATACAAGAAACTTCTAGTGAATGGGTGAGGCGGGTATGAATGCCTAGCTGATTAGTCAGTGGATGGACTTGGGTTTTTTGATTGAGCTGCCGAAAGGAGTGTGAAAATACTAGTCTGTCATAGTCTTTGTGAAAAGAGGTACGAGCGCTGTCTTGTACTGGCGCTTGTTTGTCACTACCTAAACGCTGAGCATTAAACAGTCTTGCCCAATGCTCCGTAGCATTCTTTGGTTTTTGAGAGTAAGTGCTCATTATTTATCGTCCGTTATTATTTTTATAATGTTCTTTATCATACTCAAACTCTTATAGCATTTGTAGATACTATTAGACAAAGTTTGTAGCGGCGGGAGCATCCTATAACTCAATCACGTTAAAATAGAGACATAAAAAAGCCAGCACTAAGGCTGACTTTTGCTAAGACTCTTTAGGACGTTAAGTAAATGGTTTAGACATTAAAGCGGAAATGCATGACATCGCCATCTTGGACAATATAAGTTTTACCTTCTAAACGAGATTTGCCAGCAGCGGCTGCGCCTTTTTCACCGTTGTATTCGATGAAGTCGTCATAAGCGATGACCTCAGCACGAATAAAGCCACGCTCAAAATCGGTATGAATGACGCCAGCGGCTTGTGGAGCGGTAGCACCAATCTCCACGGTCCAAGCGCGAACTTCTTTTACGCCAGCGGTAAAGTAAGTTTGCATATCAAGCAGATCATAACCACCACGAATCACTTTATCAAGACCTGCCTCTTCCATATCCATCTCAGCCAAGAAGTCTTTTTTGTCATCTTCATCTAGTTGGGCAATCTCAGATTCTATCTGATTGCACAAGGCAATGACGATAGAGTCCTCACCTGTGGCGTAATTGCGCACAGCATCTAGGTAAGGGTTATTCTCAAAGCCATCTTCACTGACGTTAGCGATATACATCGTTGGTTTAAGAGTAATTAGACCATAGCTTCTGATCAGTTTTTTCTCATCGGCGTCAAGATTGGCCGCGCGTGCCGCTTTCCCTTCTGCTAGTAAAGGTTCAACCTTTTTGAATATATCAAGTAGAGCTTGTGCATCTTTATCGCCGCCTTTAGCCTTTTTAGTCTGGTTGTGAATAGCACGTTCTACCGCTTCTAAATCAGCTAAAGCTAATTCGGTATTGATAGTTTCGATATCATCGATAGGGCTGACGCGACCGTCAACGTGGACGACGTTATCATCATCAAAGCAACGCACGACGTGAGCGATAGCATCGGTTTCGCGGATGTTGGCTAAGAATTGGTTACCCATACCTTCGCCTTTTGAGGCACCAGCGACTAGACCGGCGATGTCGACAAACTCCATAGTGGTTGGCAATACGCGCTCAGGCTTGACAATATCAGCGAGTAACTTTAAGCGTGGATCAGGCACCGGGACGATACCGGTGTTGGGATCTTTGGTACAAAAAGGGAAGTTTTCAGCGGCGATTCCCGCTTTGGTTAAGGCATTAAATAAAGTGGATTTGCCTACGTTTGGTAGGCCGACGATACCGCAGTTAAAACCCATAATGGTCTCTCAATGTAGTGATATAACGATAATGTGTGATTATAAAAATTGGCGCTATTGTAGCAAAGTTTAGCTGACAAGGGGTGTATAGATGTGCTAATTTCTT
>CBETCF010000210.1:0-3572 GCA_965534785.1 uncultured Psychrobacter sp. | reverse complement strand
TTCATAAAAACTGCTGTTGATAAAAGTTAAATGGCGGTTAGTTGCCATTGCTCATCGACTAGACTAAGACGATGAGTTACATCAGTAGGACTATCATCCTTATTCAATGGCAGCGTGACTCGATACCCTTGCTGACGCCATTTTGTAATTTGCTGCTGTAAGGCTTGTTTTTGGTCACTATCAGCGTTAGTCATAGCAGTATAATCAACAATGACTACCGCCGGACTGGCAAGCTCAATATGCGCAAGCAGACGACTGATATCCATACTAAAGCCGGTAGCAGCACGTGGCGGTTGTACGCCAGTCAGCTGACTGTCCTGACTTTGCAGCATGCCATCAAAACGTCCACCACGTACCAGCGGCTGGGTCTCACTATTGATATAACCATTGAAGACGATACCAGTGTGATAGTGATAGCCTGATAACTCAGTGACATCGATGCTAACCTCACAGTGCCATTGCTGCTGCAAGTGTATAGCCAAACGCTGCAATTCATCGACCGCTGTAGCGATTTGCTCATCTTGCTTAGCAGTAGACGATAGCTTAGCTAGTAAGCTAGTCATATCATGACCAAAACGCGCCAAGGCATAAAAGTCCTCACCCATCGGTAGAGCTTGGCTAATACGTTTCAGCTCTGGCAAGTTCTTATTGGCATATAAATTCATCAGCTGATTGGTATCAGTATCAGACAACTCAGCCAATTGCGCTAAGCGCTTAAATATCGCCACATGACCTAAGTCAATATGCAGACTAGCTTTTAGATTCAAGCTATTGACCATAGTAAATAGCACATCTACTAGCTCGATATCTGCCTTTAGATCATTACAACCAAAGATCTCCGCGCCTAATTGTAGCGGTGTACGTGAGCCAAATAGTCCCGAAGGCAGCGTATGAATGACATGACCGGCATAACAATAACGAGCTACGCCCTCGCCATGCTGAGCATCAATACGCAAAATCTGCGGAGTTATATCGGCGCGCAGACCCATCAAACGACCCGTTAATTGATCGATAATTTTAAAGGTCTGACGCTTTAGATCTTCTGAAGCATCGCTCAATAATGATTCGGTATATTCAATAAGCGGCGGGAAAACAAGATTATAACCATGAGTGATAAGCTGCTGCGTTAGCTGATGACGAAGCACTTCTTGTTTTTGTGCCTCCTCAAATAATACATCGGCTACTCCATCCGGCAGTAACCAATTATTAGCCACTTCAGCAGCATAATTACTCAAAAAAGGCAGGGTATTAATCGTCGCATCTTGTTTATTATTATGCTGCTGAGTAGCGGTTTGGGCTTCAGCAGAAGATTGAGCAAAGCTAGTAGAATCAGAACTGACAGACACAATAAATCCTTGTTTGGCTTATCGCTCAAACGCGACATGATAAGTTATCTTTAAATAAAGGTTATGAGCGCTTTATATTTTTAGCACGCCTTATTATTAACCTAATTATGATAAAGCAGCTAAGCTTTGTAAATAATAGGTCTTATAAATAATAGGTGATTTTAAATAAAAATGAATAGATTGAGACGATAAAACTATCTATGTGCTCTACAAAGTGCTCTAAAAACAGCTGATATAAAATATCTAAGCGTTTAAACACACTGACGCAAAATGCTCACGGCACTTGAGGTTTTAGTTTATCATAGCCGCCAACATTCGACTAGTCACAATTATCGCTAATGACTGTCAGTTATTGTAATAAAGTCAGGTTAAAAAATGGCACTTCGGGAGCGTTTTAAGCTAATGCCTCTATTTTTATTCAGTATCAACTATATCTATACGTTATGTCGTACGCTCATTTAGCTTATGCCAACCTCCTACACCCATGTTACACTAGCGCATATTTTTTAAGAAGTTTTTGAGGATTGCTATGTCGAATAATTATCATCCAAATCCCGATATCAACCAAACGAACGTGTTGGGTACAGAGCTTGCTAGCTGCTGCTTTGACCCTATTACTGGCTACTATCGTAATGGCTTTTGTCATACCGGCAATCAAGATGTCGGACAACATACTGTCTGCGTCAAAATGACAAGTGAGTTTTTGAATTTTTCAGCGAGTCGCGGTAATGATTTGATTACCCCTTTACCTGAGTATAATTTTGCCGGATTAAAACCAGGTGATTACTGGTGCATTTGTGCCCTACGTTGGGTTGAAGCTCTCGATTTCGATATAGCGCCAATGATCAAGTTAGAGGCCTGTCATGAGAGTCTACTGACTCTAGTCGATCTTGAGACTCTAAAAAGCTATGCCTTATAGAACTTTATACCTTATTAAAAGCAAGGAGGGTATATGGATCGCGATGAAGACCTGCTAGTCAAGACCACGACTCGTATCACCCCTGATACTAATATTGATAACCTCTATGCAAATAACGAAGAGGATCGCTCTTATTTGGTCGATGATGACAGTTATATCTATGGTGATGCTGAGGCCACGGTCGAAGATACTATAGAGACCATGACCGTCTATGATCCTGAAGCTGAGCGCTACGAAGAGATTGAGCCCTTTAATGCTGATGAAGTAGTCAATTGCCATGCTTATTCTCGTAAAACGGGCGAGCAACTCGATGAGGTAAAGTTAGGCGATGTTAGTAAAGCGCTGACTAATAATAATAAGTTTATCTGGCTAGGACTCTATGAGCCAAGTCTACAAACTATGGCAAAGGTGCAAAGCGCTTTTGATCTGCATGAGCTTGCCATTGAAGATGCCTTTAACGATTACCAACGCGCTAAAGTTGAGAACTATGACAATGACACTATATTTGTGGTTATTCGTACCGCTAAGCTAGAAGACAATGTCATTCGTTATGGCACCACCGCTATATTTATGGGTAAGAACTATATAATTACTATTCGTAATGGTCCTTCAAACTCCTATGCGCCAGTTCGTGATCACTGCCGTCGTCGCCCTGAGAAGCTGCGCATGGGGCCAATCTTTGTGCTACACGCTATCCTCGATTTTATTGTCGATAACTATATGCCGGTCACTGATCGATTAGGTAACTATCTGCGTGAGCAAGAGCGTAATATTTTTACTTATGAATTCAATAAAACGACGCTACGTAACTTATACGAGTTGAAATCACAGCTGGTACATATGCGCGCGGTAATTCTGCCAGTGCAAGATATCTGTAGCTTTTTTATCAATCACAAAAAGAGTGATCTAGTCTCTTCTTTTTCTCAAACCGCACGACCCTATTTTCGCGATGTCAATGATCACCTGTTACATTCGTTAGATGCCATTAATGGTCTAAACGAGATGTTAAGTGTGGTCATGAATACTTATATGGCTATGGTCAATATGGGTCAGAATGAGGTGGTAAGAAAGCTTGCTGCTTGGGCGGGTATTCTGGCAGTACCTACCGCCATAGCTGGCATTTATGGTATGAACTTTGACTTTATGCCTGAGCTGCATTGGCAGTATTCCTACTTAGTCATCATGTCGGTCATCGGCTCACTATGTGGCTTTTTATATTATAATTTTAAGCGTTTAGGTTGGTTGTAGTGCTTAATTAACGATTTTGAAAAGTCTAGCGTTAAGAAATAACCCCGATAAGTTTATGC
>CBETCF010000209.1:0-3599 GCA_965534785.1 uncultured Psychrobacter sp. | reverse complement strand
ACTTTATCTCGAACCTCACCTGTGAGCTCGTAGCTATCTAAAAAGATAAACTTGCCTGATGCTAATTTAATTAGCGAGCAGTGCGTGCCAATATTAATGACGCCACCAATACGAAACTCACCGCGTATATTCCAAAAACCTGAACCTAAATCGTGAATTTTCTCTGACATTTATCTCTCCTAAATAATAATTTCTCGATAATGAGTTTTTAGTTGTTTTAGCTTGCTGTCACTAAAGCAGACCCTAGTCTCTAGAAACAGTTGGCATAATCATAACTAGAAATACGAGGATTCTCATTATAGTTTTCGTTAGTACATAGAAACTTATCAAAGCGACTATCGTTATTAATATAGCGTTGCATCCACGCGATAATAGGTTGGCTTAACAGGATTTCATTAAAACGGTAGCTAGGACAAAAATGACTAGCATTATTAACCTCAACCCTCATTTTAGGGCCGATGGCTTTTTCATAAAATACTGAGCTGTATTTTTTGTTACTAGCAATACGATCATATTGGCAAGCGATGACCAAAGTAGGGGTAGAGATATCGCCATAGTCGGTATCGTGATAAGGCGCAAGTGGAATGATAGCGCGAACTTCAGGACGCTTAGTCGCTAATCTAAGAGCGCCGCCACCGCCCATCGACCACCCTATAGCGCCCAAGCGCTTAGCGTCTACCATCGGGCCTACTTTATCATCAGCGATAATATGATCTAAGGCTTCGCTCAATTGTTCAGAGCGGTTATCGGGATTGTCATAGATAGAATTGGTATTTATAGTCATAACCACAAATCCCCAAGAGGCCAACCTAGGCCCTAGCCATTTGATAGAGGATTCATAAGAGACAAAACCTGGCACTACCGCAACCGCTGGCAGTAGTCCACAGCCACTAGCATTAGTAGGATAGTAAAGAGTACCGCCACCAAAACCACTAGCAGACTGTCTTGATACCTGTTGGTCACTGACCTTAAACGGGCCGTTATCGCGAGTCTGCGATAGAGTATCGGTAGTAATGAGGTTATCATCAATACAGTTAGCACTAGTCGCTGAGGTCATAACTGCTTTGTCTACCAAGCTCTGAGCTAACGCTGTCGGCTCACTAGAGTGAATGACTTGCTCTTCTATTATATTAATCTCAGCCAAGGCAGAGGCAGTAGCTAATAATGTGATAGCGATGGCAGTAATTGGGGCAATAACAGCGACAGGTTTTCTCAAAAAAATAAGCTTAATCTTCATAGCGAGTTATTCTTGATAGTCTAAACGGAAGGGTTCAAGAGCAATAATAAAAAACGATAACACATAAATGCTTAGTAGGGTCTCATGCCGTGATAACATCAATCTCTTTAGCTCGTTAAATTTAGTAGCTCAAACTTAGTACCATGAATTTAAGTAGCGTATATTTAAGTACCATGAATTTATTTTATCCAACCACGCTTTATCACAAGCGTCTTATACAGTCAGAGTTTCGTGAATAAAAATAACCCTGCTAGCTTACAGAGCCTAGCGCCCTCATTCAATCCACCTTCGCTACTGCTCAAGCTTACTATCGGGCTGATAGGGATGTTCGCTTTTTTGCAAGTGTACTCCATTCAAGCAATATTACCGGTAATGATAGTCGAGTTCGCCGCTACTGAAGTGCAAGCGGGCATGGTGGTGGGCGCGACTATTTTAGCTATCGCCATTATGTCGCCGTTTTTGGGAATGCTCTCGGACGCCGTGGGGCGTAAGTCTTTTGTCGTCGGCGCTTTGCTATTCTTAACCCTTCCTACCGCACTGATTGCACAGAGTACGACTATCGAGTGGATAGGGCTATGGCGTTTTATCCAAGGTTTGTCTGTTCCGGGCATTACTGTGGTCATTGTTGCTTATATTGGCGAAGAATTTGAGGGGCAAAGCGTCACTGAGCTGATGTCGTATTATGTCTCAGGCTGTGTGCTTGGCGGCTTTATGGGGCGATTCCTATTAGGCCATTTGCATGAATTTTTTGGCTGGCGCAATGCCTATTATGTGCTAGCAACATTGACTTTGATTAGTGCTCTTTGGGTGGCAAAAACGCTGCCTAGCTCCAGTCATTTTGTGGCTAACCCTAACTTTCGCTCAGCAGTGAAGACGCTTGGCGCGCATTTAGTCAATCGCTACGTGGTGACCGCTTGTCTGCTAGGGTCTTGCGTATTATTCTCCTTAGTAGGCTGTTTTACCTTTATAAATCTATATCTTGCCAATAGTCCTTATAATCTAGGCACTGGCGACTTAGCTAATATCTTTGCTGTTTATTTAATAGGGGTAGTTATCACGCCATTATCAGCTATTTTATTGCGCCGATTTGGTTCGGCACGCACAATCATAGTAGCGATAATTATCTCCATGATAGGGGTGTTATTGACGCTAGCCACGCCATTATGGCTTATTATTATCGGACTAGGGATTATGTCATCAGGGGTGTTTGTCACGCAGTCGGCGACCATCAGCTACATAGCTGTCAATGTCAAACAAGGCCGTTCATTAGCATCAGGTTTGTATTACCTATCTTATTATGCCGGTGGAACGTTAGGAGCATGGCTGGGCGGCTTAGCTTACGTTTATGGGCAATGGCGCTTTACAGTGTGGCTATTACTTTTGGTGCAAGTACTAGCATTACTGATTGCCAGTTTTGGCATGGTAAAAACTAAATCGAAGATGGCTTGAACTGATAGTGCCATGATAGCTTATTAGCATCTCACTTACGCAAGCCCACTTTACAGCTCCAATAGTTTTTCCTAATATTAGAGCATGTCCTCATTTAAAACCATTGGTGTTTGAGGGGCTAAAATCTGAAAACCGTAAACATTAAGCTATTTTCAAACGATTAAAATAACCAACAATAACCTCCAAGGAAGTGAGATCTATCTATGTCAAATCTTTATCACAGCGCGCCTTCAGCCTACGATTATCCGCTCATTATCAAGCAACTATTAAACCGCGCTAAGACAGTTTCGCAAGATCAAGAAATTATTTATGCGGACAAAAAGCGCTTCACTTATAGTGAGTTTTTTACTCGTATAAACCGTTTGGCAAATGTATTAGCTGGTTTGAATTTGGACGCAGGTGATGTGGTCGCGGTCATGGATTGGGACAGTCATCGCTACTTAGAATCCTACTTTGCTATTCCGATGTCGCAGTATGTCTTGCAAACGGTCAATATTCGTCTGTCTCCCGAAAAGGTGCTTTATACCGTTAATCATGCGAAACCAAAGGTATTGATGCTCAATTCTGAATTTGCTGCTTTGGTCAAAGACTATCAATTTGAAAACTCTAGTATTGAGCATATCATTTGGCTTGATGATAATGATATGACGGTTGAAGGTGTATTCGGTGATAATCAAAGTCGAGTAATTGGCGAGTACGAAGCGCTGTTATCTGACGCCGATGATAGTTTTGATTTCCCTGATTTTGATGAAAATACTATCGCTACGACTTTCTATACCTCAGGCACTACGGGTAATCCTAAAGGGGTATTCTTTAGTCATCGTCAGCTAGTACTGCACACTATGGCAGAAGCCGCGACTTTGGGCATGTTGCCCGATAAGCAAGGCGTCAGCTACGGCGATGTTTATATGCC
>CBETCF010000208.1:0-3601 GCA_965534785.1 uncultured Psychrobacter sp. | reverse complement strand
CGAGCCTACATGCGGACGCTTCAACTTAGTTAACCAACTGTAGGTGATCAGCAACTAAGTAAGCAGGGTTTAAACCAAGTAAACTGGGTTTAAGCTGCTAGAGCGTAAGTTTCGTCGTTTGCGACTATAACAATATATGTTTGATTAACGAGAGGACATACACTCTCGACATGCATCATTGAGTTTCATCACCAGCGTCGAAGCCAGAACATCCCCAATAAGACTGAGTATTATAAGCTAACTTAAGCCTTTTCTCAACCTATAACAGATAGCTATTACATTAATTTACAGGTTGGTTATTACTTTAAAAGCTTATTTGTTTAACTAAATTACTCTAACTACTATATAAGGTTAACTATCAGATTTTCAATAGCTAATGGCCTATGCAGTAAGAATTTTAGGCCAAAACTTTATTCAACCATTTACCTATATTTTGAATCTGTGGCATACAGACTTGATGCGCCATCGGATAAGTGTTGTATTCAACCTGATAACCTTTATCTGTCAATAACTGCTGAGCTTGTTGGCCCAATACGACTGGCACGACTGGATCTTGTACGCCATGTTCAATAAGTATCGGCAAGTTCTTATTAATATCACTATAGTTCAGACTGTCATTCGTAGCTAGGTAAGTAGATAAAGTCATAAGTCCAGCCAAACGCTGTGGATAGCCTAGCGCCACATGATACGCCACTGCCCCGCCCTGCGAAAAACCAGCAATAACAATATTATTAGCTTCAACGCCGCGTTCAATTTCACGTTGGATTAGATCACGTATTTGCTGTGCTGAACGCTCAATTTGGGAGACATCAATTTTGCGCTCAAGGCTCATCTCTAGGATATCGTACCAAGCAGGCATCACCATACCACCATTGATAGTTACTGGAATTTGCGGCGCATGCGGAAAAATGAAACGTACTGCCATATCATTATTTAAGCCCAACTGCGGCACTACTGGCTCAAAGTCATGACCACTAGCTCCTAAGCCATGCAACCAAATCACTGCACGATCTACTGGCTTATTTGAAGGGTTGTGTTCGACCGTGACCACGTCTAAATAATTGCTCATACTATTTCCTTAATTTAGTTAAAGTAAAACAACAAGCGCTATAAGATTAAAAGGTATTAAATAGTCCTATTAAACTAATTTTAATCCATAAATTCTTCATAATCTTTGCTCGGTTATCACATATTCTTATAAGCTTTCCATGCTAGGATAGCTTTATTAGCTTTGTCCAACACTGCAACAGTAAGCATTATTTATGATGTTTATTAATGGCTTTTCAATGGTCAACCTTGTAAACGCCGCTGTCTTGCTTCTTTGAACCTTCTGCCAACCAATAAAAACGGATTAACATAAAAACGCTATGACTCATATCCTATTAGTCGAAGACGATCCAGCCATTGCCATGTCATTACAAGTCACTTGTAAGCGTGAAGGTTGGCAAATTACTTGGTTAGATAATGCCAGTAGCGTGTTGCCGATGCTGCATAAATTACATAGCGCTGAGGTACAGGATTTGTCCGCTATAATTTTAGATGTAGGGCTTCCAGATGGTGATGGCTTAAGCTTATGCCAACAGATTCGCCATGCCACTGATATTAATAGTTTAAAAGATATTCCTATTATATTTTTGACTGCTCGTAGTGACGAGGTTGATCGTATCTTGGGTTTAGAGATGGGCGGTGATGATTATTGTGCCAAACCCTTTAGTCCAAGAGAACTGGTGGCCCGTTTAAAAGCAATCTGGCGACGTGAACAGCTCTCTAGTCAACATACAATGTCTCAAGCATCTGATAAGGGCATTGATGAGGAGACCCAAACTTCGCAGCGTACGTCTCAGCAAGCGATAAGTTTCAACCATCAATCAGGTCACTGGCATTATCAGCCTTTAAATTATACCTTAATGTGGGATGAGCAAAAGCTTGAGCTCAGCAATACCGAGCGTAAGATCTTATTAACTTTACTACATGCGCCTAATCAAGTTTTTAGTCGTGAACAGCTATTGAATGCCGTTAGCGATTACCCTGATCACCGTTTGGCTAGAACGATAGACAGCCATGTCAAATCCATTCGCAAGCAGCTAGCGACTATCTATCCTAATATCGACGTTATCCATACCCATCGTGGTTTGGGTTATGCCTTGTGTCCTTGATGATGCCTAATCATCAATCTAGCAATAATACTAAGACCAATCCTGTTAATGAGTCTAGTGCGCAAATTCATCAAAGTAATTGGTATACCAAACTACATCCGATTGGTACCGCTCAACAGCAGGCTCAGCCAAAAAAACTGCTAAATCTGAGTATATTCTTTCGGATTTGGTTAGCGGTAGCTTTAGTATTAATCGTATCCGGTACCGTAGTTTTCACTCAGCTATTTGAGCATGTTAAGCCAACCGCACAGCAAGTCATCGAAGATACCTTATTGGATACCAGCAAGATGATGGCCGCTAATCTACAAGCGCCTTTACAATCAGGGCAATTGCTTGATCCTAACTATCAGCGCCAATTGAATAGCGCCTTTATAGCTGAGCCAGCTACTGCTCAGGATATCGATGCTAAAGCTTCTTATGATTTGGATAAGGAACCTGGGTATAAACAGAAAACGGCTAGTAGTTTTCGCCTCTATGTGACTGATAGCAAAGGTATAGTAATTTATGACTCCCTACCCGCTCCTAGCAACGCTAAAGGTGAAGATTATAGCCGTTGGAATGATGTTTATTTGACGCTTAAAGGTGAATACGGCGCTAGAAGTACGCCTGACTTCAATAGCAAGCGTGACAGCTCTATTATGTATGTCGCCCAACCTATAAAAAATGAGTTAGGTCGCATAATTGGCGTAGTCAGTGTCGGCAAGCCTGTCGATAGCGTTCTGCCCTATTTAGATAATGCCCGCCAGCGCATGCTAGTAACCACTCTACTCATTAGCATTGCGGCACTCCTCTTAGCCGGGCTAGTGGCTTGGTGGCTTCAGCAAAGTATTAGTCTCGTCACTCGCTATACTAGCGCTCTGGCTGAGGATACCAAAAAGCCTTATTTTTATTTAGGTCACGAGCTCAACAGCTTGACTGACACTATTGAAAGCATGAAACACCGCTTAGAGAACAGAGCTTATGTCAGCGACTATGTACATACCCTGACTCATGAGCTGAAAAGTCCATTGACTGCCATTCGCGCGAGTAGTGAGTTGTTAGAAGATGAAGGCTTAGATCTAGATGACAGGCAAATGCTTACTCATGCTATCGGTGAACAAAGTATCAAAATGCAGCAATTAATAGATAGGCTATTATTATTAGCTAAGGTTGAGCAGCCTACTTTTAGATTAAATCTTCAAGCCATTGCGCTTATCCCTATGCTTAATAGCTTAATAAAAGATAGTGTACCTAAAGCACAACAGCGTGATTTATCTTCAATGCGATTATTAATTAATAATCAAGAGGTTAAAGAGGATGACACAGACTATCACTCAACCTTGCTAGCTAAAACGATGATCAACGGCGATAGCTTTTGGCTAGTGCAAGCATTGCAAAACGTCTTAGATAATGCCATTTATTTTGCTAATAATGAGGTGAGCATTGAGGTAACAACTGCAGACAAT
>CBETCF010000207.1:0-3614 GCA_965534785.1 uncultured Psychrobacter sp. | reverse complement strand
TTGGCAATAAATAGCTTATCAGAGCTTTGGTTCTATTACTGAGTAACTATTTATTCAGAAATCACTTTGGCTGAATTAATAGTCACTGGAGTTTTTGGCACATCAGCATGCATACCGAAACGTCCGGTTGGTACGCCGCGCATTTTTTCGATAACGTCCATACCGCTAGTCACTTTACCAAAGACCGTATAACCCCAACCTTGAGCGTTTTTGCCCGTGTGGTTTAAGAAATCGTTGTCTTTTACGTTGATAAAGAATTGGCTAGTCGCTGAATGCGGATCTTGGGTACGCGCCATAGCGATAGTGCCCTGATCATTTTTTAGACCATTATCTGCTTCGTTTTCAACTGGAGCATTGGTCTTTTTCTCATTCATCTCAGCGTCCATACCACCGCCTTGAATCATGAAACCATCGATGATGCGATGGAAGATAGTACCTTCGTATTGGCCAGATTCGACATAGCTTAAGAAGTTTTCTACTGTTTTTGGTGCTTTTTCTTCGTTGAGCTCAATAGTGATGTTACCCATTGAAGTCTCTAATTCTACTACTGGCATGTTGCTCATGGTTGTCTCCTGATTGTTGGCGTTGGATGTTGAATTGGGTTGAGTTTGTGAAGCGATGCTATTATTACTAGCACAGCCTAGTATAAATAAAGGGGCAAATAAGCTGGCAAACCCGAATGTTTTGATAGCATGCATAGATCTTCCTTTTAGCTCATAACAGTCAATCTTAATTTAGGTGCTAGTCTAACGGCTTTTTTATGCTATGTCATGTATCAGGCTGTTAATGGCTTCGCAAAAGCTGATAGAATAACGCAACTTTGTTTTTGTATAGCCCTTTCAAGATAAAAACGATAACTAATTTAAATGACGATCAATTATAAATTGCCTAGGAGCAATGATTAATGAGTAATAATTCAACCAATAGTAGCAATAACGTCGCAAAAGATGAGCCGAAAAACGACTTTATCCGTAATATTATTCGTGACCATGTCAAAGCAGAAAAGTATCAGCAGATCGTTACGCGCTTTCCGCCTGAGCCTAATGGCTATCTGCACTTAGGTCATGTGAAATCAATCTGCCTAAACTTTGGTGTGGCTGAAGAGTTCGATGGCGTCTGTCATCTGCGCTATGACGACACTAACCCAACCGCTGAAAAGCAAGACTATATCGATAACATCAAAAAAGACGTACATTGGTTAGGCTTTGAGTGGGCAGGTGAGGCGCTACATGCCTCTAGCTACTTTGATCAGCTCTATGCTTGGGCGGTGCAATTAATCGAACAAGGCGATGCTTATGTCGATCTGCAAACGCCTGAGCAAATTAAAGAAAATCGTGGCTCATTTAAAGAAGCAGGCACAGCGTCACCGCAGCGTGATGCTAGCGTGGCTGATAATCTACAGTTATTTTCCGATATGAAAGACGGTAAGTTTGCAGATGGCAAAGCAGTATTACGTGCCAAAATCGATATGTCAGATGCCAATATGAATATGCGTGATCCGATTATTTATCGCGTCATGCATCAAGAGCATCATCAAACCGGTGATAAATGGTGCATCTATCCGATGTATGACTTTGCTCATCCTTTATCAGACGCTATAGAAGGCATTACCCATTCATTATGTACGCTTGAATTTGAAGATCATCGTCCTTTTTATGATTGGATCGTCGCCAAAATTGGCTTTGAGCAACCGCCGCATCAATACGAATTTAGCCGCCTTAATGTTGATCATACTTTGACTAGCAAGCGTAAGCTTAAGCAGCTCGTTGACGAAAATATCGTCGATGGTTGGGATGATCCGCGTATGCCGACTATAGCTGGCATGCGCCGTCGTGGTTATACTCCTGAAGGTCTGCGCGACTTCTGTGCTCGTGTTGGTATCGCCAAGGCCGATGGTGTCACTGATATGCGTTTGCTAGAGTTTAGTATTCGTCAATCGTTGGACAATACTACTGCGCGTGGCATGGCAGTATTAAAACCATTAAAAGTGACTATCACTAACTTTAGTGAGGCGGTTAGCCAATGGGAAACGCTAAAAGCCGATAGCGTCAAGGCACGCTTTGATGATGACAGCCAGACCTTATGGCTAACTCAGCCTAAGCATCCTAATGTTGAAGATATGGGCGAGCGTGAAATTCCGTTTACCGAGACGCTTTATATCGATGAAGGCGACTATGAAATCGAGCCGCCAGCAGGATATAAACGTTTATCTCCGGAAAAGAGTGAGATTCGCTTACGTAATACTTATGTCATAGCGGTAACGGAGCATGTGCTCGATGAAGCAGGCAAGGTTATAGAGTTAAAAGCCACGATAGATCCGACGACTCTCGGCCAAAATCCAGAAGGCCGTAAAGTAAAAGGCGTTATTCATTGGGTTTCAGCTAGCCAAGGTATTCCAGCGACTGTCCGTTTATACGAGCAGTTGTTCAGCGTAGAGGATCCAAGTAGCGTTGATGATGTACATCAAGCCCTTAATGCTAACTCATTGACCGTACTGAACGCCGTCGTTGAGCCATCACTGGTTGAAGCTGATGCTGGCACGCGCTTCCAGTTTGAGCGTGAAGGCTATTTCATCTCAGATGAGATTGAGCATAGCACTGATAAGCCGGTATTTAATCAAATTGTTAGCTTACGTGATAGTTATAAGCCAGCTTAGGAATTGATAAAATTAGTTTGCAAACTAGCCCATTTCTAGTACGCTAGGGATGGGCTTTTTATGGGCAGTATTATTTGCAGGGTATAACTTTAGGCATAAGGGTTAAGGATAATAAAATGGCAAAGTTTTTGAACAGTAGTGGCACGACTTATCATTTAGAAGAGCTTATTAAAAATGCTTCGGATAGACTCATTATCATTAGCCCTTATTTAAAGCTAAATGAGCGTATCAAAGAGTTATTAGAAGATCGTAACCGTCTTAAAATTGATATTCGTATTGTCTACGGAAAAAACGATTTGCATCCGGAAGAAATAAACTGGCTTAAGAATCTTACTTTTATTCGTACTAGCTTTTGCAAAAATCTACATGCTAAATGCTATTTAAACGAGAACGAATGTATTATCACTAGTTTAAACCTGTATGAGTTTAGCCAAGTTAACAATAATGAAATGGGTGTGCTTATATATCGGAACGAAGATGCAAAGCTCTATGCTGATACTTATGAGGAAGCTCAACGTATCATTAGAATTAGTGATGAAGTTAGAATGTCACTTGAAAAAGTAACAGAGAAAAATTCAGAAGTCGATAATAATGAGTCTAGCTACAACGAAGCAGTAGAAAAGAATAATACTAATGCTGCTAATCTTAAAGCGGCGGCTACTCCCAACTATTCTAAGCTAACAACAGCAAAACTTGCTAAAGAGTTAGGGCTTAAAACTCAAGAGCTAAATGATAAATTGCTTGATACCGGATATTTAGAAGATAAAGAAGGTGAGCTAGTATTGACTGATGCAGGACGTGCTGCTGGTGGAACTAGCAAACGCGGTAAGTTTGGTGAGTTCTGTTTATGGGATTCAGGAATGGTTATTTAATAACTAATTTCTGTCATTTTCTCAATTATTCTCAAACCGACTAAACACATTACAATCTCTCACACCACAGTCATAAGCAATTTGAT
>CBETCF010000206.1:0-3650 GCA_965534785.1 uncultured Psychrobacter sp. | reverse complement strand
ACTTTTTAGACGCTTTTTAGACACTAAGGTTAGACAGCAAAGAGGATAGCTAATGCTATCCTCTTTTTTATTTGCCAAATCTCTACCAAGTAAAACCTCTGCTAAGCATTGGTATAACGACTAGCCTCCGGCATCCAGCGATGTATCAACTGACTGACATCTGCTTTGCGAGTGGAATCTTCAATCAGATGCTTAGCTAAGCGTTGAGCGATAACAAAAAGCTCTTCATCACGGATTAGATCTGCCAAATAATAGCCGATATTGCCAGTTTGACGTTTGCCCAGTAGCTCACCAGGTCCGCGTAACTCTAAGTCTTTTTGGGCGATAACAAAACCATCGGTACTATCTCGTAGTACTTTTAAGCGCTCCGTACCTGTTTCCGACAATGGTTTTTGATACAGTAATACACAGAAACTTTTAGTCGAACCACGTCCTACTCGTCCGCGCAACTGATGCAATTGCGATAGTCCTAAACGCTCAGCATTTTCGATAACCATTAACGAAGCATTAGGGACATCAACGCCGACTTCGATGACAGTGGTAGCGATTAATAAATCAAGCTCTCCTTGCTTAAATTGCTTCATGATCGCTTGCTTATCGACCCCTTTCATCTTGCCGTGTACTAGACCGATACGAATATTTAACCGCTCATTTAGATCCTCATAGGTGGCTTCAGCCGCTTGCGCATCTAGCACGCTAGACTCTTCTACTAATGAGCAAACCCAATACGCCTGCCGTCCGGCTTCACAATTGATAGCGATACGTTCAATTACTTCATCACGGCGATTACGGTCAATAGTGACAGTGGTAATCGGCGTACGTCCCGGCGGTAGTTCATCGATGATAGAGGTATCCATATCACCATAGACACTCATCGCCAGCGTGCGCGGAATAGGGGTAGCGGTCATAATTAGCTGGTGCGGCGTGCTACCAGCAACGCCTTTATTAGTCAATGCCATGCGCTGTTCAACGCCAAAACGATGCTGCTCATCGATAATCACCAGACCCAACTTAGCAAACTGCACGGTGTCTTGAAACAGCGCATGAGTACCGACGACTATTTGCACCGTATTTTCTGCCACCGCTGCTAAAGCTTCGCGGCGCTGCTTAGCCGTTTGTTTACCTGCTAGCCAACCCACCTCAATACCTAGCGGCTCAAACCACTGTTTAAAATTAAGCAAATGCTGCTCAGCTAAAATTTCGGTCGGTGCCATTACCGCTACTTGCCAGCCACTATCGAGCGCATAACCTGCTGCACCAGCTGCTACTAGAGTCTTGCCGGCACCGACATCACCTTGTACCAGTCTCAGCATAGGAATGGAGGTCGCCATATCAGCGATGATATCTTTCATCACCCTTTGCTGTGCGCCGGTTAGCTCAAAAGGTAAAGCCCCAAAAAGCTGATCGGTAAGTGGACTTTGAGTGGAACATTTGGGCGCTTTATACTGATGCAATTGCTGACGTCGATATAATAAACTGAGCTGATGAGCCGTCAATTCTTCAATAATCAAGCGCTGACAGGCGGCATGAGTACGTGCGGTCAGCTGAGTCAATAACTTATATTGCTGTCCGGCATCGGTATAAGTAGGCGGTGTATGTAGTAGTACTAACGCTTCAAATATTGATAAATTATAGACATTATGATTCTGACTATTATCAGTAGTGGTAGGCGCTAAACGATAAGTTTGATGTTGATAATTGGCAGGGTCAGCTTTACTAACACTGCTACTATTATCAGGCACACTACGAGCGAGCGTTGAAAAGATATCTTCATTTGCAGTATCGACATCTAGCTCAATAGTTTTAGACGGCTCAAACGGCGCTAAGGGCAAGTCAGCCACAACGGCAAAATCAGCCGTAGTAAATAGCGTCATAGGCAGCCCTTGGCTACGAACGGTTTGCAGAGCCAACTTAATTAAAGTACGCAGTTTATTTTGATGTAGACCTTTCACGGTAGGATAAATAGGTTGCAAGCCAATATCAGTTACTGGCGCACCATCAGTGATAATCTGATATTCAGGATGATGAATTTGCTTACCATAGCGGCTAACCTTGACCTCACCGAACAGCTGCAACCGAGTCCCTAAGCTCATCGTTTGTGCCAGTCCCCGATAGACTTTAAAAAAGCGTAAACCCACCGTTCCAGTACCATCATCAATGACGACCGTCATACCGCCACGCTTATTATCGATATGTACTACTCGACCCGTAATTAGCGCCGCTTGTCCATGCGCTATGTCACTAATGGCAACCTGCCGGCTACGATCTTCGTAGTCTCTGGGCAAATGCAGTAATAAATCAAAGATGCGTACGACGCCCAACTGCGCCAATTGTTCAGCAACTTTTGAACCGACACCTGCTAACGCGGAAACCGGCATATCTAGCGCTGAGGCCGGCGCGTTATTAATAGGATGCGTTATGGAATGAGTAGCAGCTATGGGCATCAAAAATCCTAACGAAGTATTTTAAAGTTAGTATTGTTAAAGTTTATCAGTGGTTACACGCAAATGGATAGATAGTTAACTTAACTTTGTAGCACGATTGATAAAACTAATAAAACGAAATCAACAGACCCTAGTATTATAACTGACAGACTAGCTTATTATGCTAAGCTATTTGGTAATGCTATTTTCGAGGTTTTTATGCCCTATTTCATTAACTCTTATCGCGCTAAGCGCCCATCAACTTTGTCAATAAAAGCGGGCTTACTAGTTACTTTAAGCTTACTAGCCAGCGCTTGCAATAGCCTCACGCCAACAGCGGTCGCAGAACCATCGGCAACAGTAGCTCCTAGTATAGCGCTAGTCTTAGGTGGCGGCGGTGCTAAAGGCTTTGCGCACGTAGGCGTGATTAAAGCCTTGGAGAGTAACGGTATAACCCCAACCTTAGTAGTCGGTACCAGCGTTGGCAGTATAGTTGGAAGCTTATATGCTAGTGGCTACAGCCCTTCGCGTCTTGAGCAATTGGCTTTAACTACCACCGATAGTGAATTGATGGACTTCACTTTATCCAATCAAGGTTTTGTAGCTGGCCTCAAACTTAGAAACTTTATAAACACTCAAGTGATGCAGCAGCCGATAGAGGGTTTTCCTATGCGCTTTGCCGCTATTGCTGCTGAAAAAGACAGCTTAAAAAAAGCCGTCTTTACCACCGGTAATGCTGGTATTGCGGTACAAGCGTCCAGTAGTGTGCCTAATGTTTTTATTGCGCCACGTATTCCTGAAAAGGTCGGTAAAAAGTATGTCGATGGCGGTGTCGTCAGCTTAGTCCCTGTCGATAGTGCTCGCGATTTAGGAGCGGATATCGTTATCGCTGTCGATGTAACTGCACCCAGTAACAAAGATAAAAACGCGAATAGTTTTAACAGCGCCTTAACCAATATTAGCTCATTGAGTAGTTTTTGGGGTTTACTAGAAAACAGCTTTATAGCAAACGCTAATGCGAGCACTAGCAACTTAGCTAATAACCGTAGCATTAAAATGCGCTTAGAACGTGATCGTGCTGATATCGTTATTATTCCAGAAGTCGGTCATCTAAGCTCATTAGATAGTAGCCAACGCCGAGCGCTTATTGCTGCTGGTGAGCTAGCTGCCAACGAGCAAATGGTGGCTATCAAGCAATTAATTCAGTCTCAGTCTCAGTCTCAGTCT
>CBETCF010000205.1:0-3669 GCA_965534785.1 uncultured Psychrobacter sp. | reverse complement strand
ATGAGATTGCTGATCCTCGTCCTTATTGCGAGATTATCCGTCAATGGTCAACTTTTCATCCTGAATTTGCTTTTTTACCCCGTAAATTCAAAATTGCGGTTATCGGGACTGAAAAAGATCGTGCAGCAACTCAAGTGCATGACGTAGGTTTGCATCTAAAAAAGAATGCCGAAGGTGAGCTTGGCTTTGAAGTATTAGTCGGTGGCGGTCTTGGTCGTATTCCAGTACTAGGTAAGGTCATTAATGAGTTTTTACCACGCGCACATTTACTGAGCTATTTAGATGCCATTTTGCGGGTTTATAACTTGCATGGTCGCCGTGATAAAGGTAGCAAATATAGATCTCGTATCAAGATTTTGGTCGATACTTTAGGCGGTCGCGAGTTTGCTAAACTGGTTGATGCCGAATGGGAGACTCATACCAAAGACGGGCCTTTAACTTTGAGCGATGCCAACTTTGAGCATGCCACCAGTTTCTTCAGTGAACCTACTTATAAAACCTTTGACGCGCTGCAAGTTCAATCAGAGCTGCAACCGCAATTAGCGGATAATAAAGACTTTGCCAATTGGTACCATCAAAACACCGTCGCGCATAAAGTCGCCGGTTACCGTGCGGTGGTTATCTCCCTAAAAGCAGGTCTCGTAGATGGTAAGTACGTACCCTCAGGTGATGTAACCGATTCGCAAATGGATGCGCTTGCTGATTTGTCTGATAAGTATAGTTTTGGGGAGCTACGCGGTACTTATCAGCAGAATTTAGTTTTTGCTGACGTACAAGCTAATGATCTCTTTGAGCTA
Organism: uncultured Psychrobacter sp.; assembly: GCA_965534785.1. GTDB lineage: Bacteria > Pseudomonadota > Gammaproteobacteria > Pseudomonadales > Moraxellaceae > Psychrobacter. Next base: position 2,872 of record CBETCF010000205.1, on the reverse strand, counting down.
TGGCAGCAGCTATCAGAGTTGCATTTAGCCCGCCCTAATATCAATACCTTGACCGATATGATCGTCTGCCCTGGTTGGGATTATTGCTCGCTGGCTAATGCCACCACCCATAACATCGCTGAGCAAATCGAGAAGCAATTTAGCGATTTAGATTACCTTTACGATTTGGGCGATATTCGTCTGAACATGTCAGGCTGTATCAATGCCTGTGCGCACCATCATACTGGCGACATTGGTATCTTAGGCGTCGATAAAAAAGGCGAAAACTGGTATCAGATTAGCCTTGGGGGCAACTCTACTAACGATGCCAAATTAGGCAAAATCCTAGGCCGCTCTGTCCCTACCGAAGCAGTAGCAGACACTATTCAACAGATCGTCGATGTCTATGTCGCACTGCGCGCCACTACTGACAATGACGTTGAAAGCTTTGGCGAATTGGTCGAGCGCGTCGGTCTAGATCCATTCAAGGAGAAGGTCTATGGCTAATCACCATATTTTAGATAGCCAAGGCGTTGATGTTAGCGCACAAGATAACTGGTTAGCGCTAAGTACAGATCATTTGCCGGATAGTATTGCGCTCAGCGAAATCACTTTACTTGAGCTGCTACAAAGACAAGAAAAGCCTGAGGTACTGGTGCCATTTGCTGATTTGCTGAGTAACACTGGCAACCTTGCTACTGGCCTTATGAGTGAGGTTTATGAGCTGATCAAACAGCACAGTAGTCATTTGGGCGTTTGGATCACGGCGGACACTGATACTGATGTATTGACCGCGCTTAGCGAGCTGCTATTAAAGCAATCGTTGATTGTCATTCACGTACCTAAGTTCGCTGACGGACGCAGCTTTAGTTTTGTGCAAACTCTGCGTCAATTGGGCTATAAAAAAGAGATTCGGGTGGCAGGCGAGTTTGGTCGTGACCAAATTGCTTACTTGCTGCGCGTAGGCGTCGATAGCTTCGTAGTCACTGAACATGATATCCATCCAGACTCTCAGTTCAATATCGAGCAAGCCTTTACTGCCCTTGCTAGTAGTTATGATGGGCGCAAAGCCGCTGACCTACCCATGTTTTCGGGATTAGCAGCCTCTTAGTTACTCTTTCTCCCATTAAAACAATATTAATCTAAATCACTTTATCCATTAATTTAAAGGTATTTTTATGAGCCAATTACATCCTAACCTAGATATCGACCAAGCCAATAAAGACTTGCAAGGCAAATCGCCTGAGCAAATCGTAGAGTGGGCATTGCAACAAGCTAAAAACCCTATTATCACTACCAATTTCCGTCCTTATGAGTCTGCCATTTTGCACTTAGTCGCCAAGCAGCGTCCTGACATCACCGTATTGTGGGTAGATTCTGGCTATAACACCGATGCTACTTATCGTTTCGCTAATAAAGTCATTAACGATTTAGATCTAAATGTTATTACTTATATTCCTAAGCAAACCGCTGCTCATCGTGATGCCACGATGAATGGTATTCCAGGTATTGATAATCCTCAGCATGATAAGTTTACTGAACAAGTTAAACTTGAGCCGTTCCGCCGTGCGCTGGACGAGTTAAAGCCTGACGTTTGGTTCAATGCTATTCGTAAAGATCAAACCGAATTCCGTCAAGGGCTTGATGTCCTAAGCTTATCAAAAGATGGCGTGTTAAAAGTGGCGCCACTGTTTGAAAAAACAGACGCAGATTTGGATGGTTATCTGGATGAGCATAACTTACCAAATGAGCATGACTACTTTGATCCAACGAAGGTTGAAGAGAGCCGTGAGTGTGGTTTGCATACTCAATTGTAGTTTTACCTAATATTAGACATAGAAAAGCCCTTTCAAAATGAAAGGGCTTTTTTGTTGAGATTACGGTCTATAAAAAGCTTACTAATATTTGCAGCTACTTACGCCCAAGCACCCAACCACCATCCATAAAGACATTAGCGCCGTGCATATAATTTGAATCATCAGAGGCTAAGAATACGGCAAGAGCTGCAATCTCTTCTGGCTTGCCTGCGCGCTGAGCAGGGATACGGTCTAAACGCTCATCTTCAATACCATCAGTCATGGGGGTTTCAATAAAACCCGGTGATAGAATATTCACTTTGACGCCTTGACTACCAAAATCAAAGGCTAATTGCTTGGTAAATCCTAACACCGCATGTTTTGAGGTCACATAAGCTGAACCACCCGGCCCTGCCATTTGTGTCGCTTGCGAACCGACATTAATAATCGCTCCTTTACCCTGCTTAATAAAATGCGGAATGACCATTTTTGCCGCTAGATAAGGTGCTTTGACGTTGATAGCCATTAATTTGTCATATAAGTCTTCTTCTAACTCGACCGCATTGTTATAAGCATCATGAATACCTGCGCCATTATATAAAATATCGATTTGACCATAAGTCTCTAAAGCTTTATCGACTACCGCTTGAATCTCATCTTTATTGGTCACATCTGCTTTCACAAAAACAGCCTCTTGACCGTTGCTTTTGATATCTTTAATAATGCGTTTTCCATCATCATCGTCGCGACCTGTTACCACTACTTTTGCGCCTTCATTAGCATAAGCTTTTGCTGTGGCTTCCCCTAAGCCTGAAGTACCGCCAAATATAATGGCTACTCTGTCTTGTAATTTCCCATCTTTTGATTTCATGGTACTTATCCTTTTTAATTGTTATTTATTAGTTTGAAGCAAGTATTCAATATCCTAGCATGGTTATCAAAATCATCCTGTTCGAGTGTGTTAGGCGAACCTCTATCCTTAAGTGAAAGCAACCTTAGCTATTCCCTTTTAAGACATAAACTCTCTTGGTTATGACATAAACGACTATATTAATGCCAATTCGCTAGAGGAGACCCCACGCGCGATACTTCATAAT
>CBETCF010000204.1:0-3704 GCA_965534785.1 uncultured Psychrobacter sp. | reverse complement strand
ATTTCGCGGGCAACGTGCGTGAGCTACGTAATATACTCGAGCGCGCAGTAACTTTGGCTGAAACTAATATTATTAGTGTGGAGCATTTAGGTCTATTAGCGCTTGACGAGTCATCGTCTGTAACTGACAACAGTAGCGCTAATGCTAACGAACCATCTAAGCTAACGGCTAGTACTTCCTTTAATAAAACCGGTCATTCGCTAGCGGATAACCCTCAGAACAATAACCTTAGCGATATAGAAATATCAGCTACCAACAACAATTATGCTTATCGCAATCACCACCCTCAATTTGCAGCTAATACTATTCATTCGACTAATAGTAGCTCCTTCGCTAGTCCAATATCAGAGAATAATAGCAATAAGCCCATTGGCGACAATGAAAGCCATATATTGAGTAAGTCGCAAACTTCAGCTCAAACACCATCAAGCACTGGTGAAAGAAGTACGGTTGAGGACAGCATTAGTAAAGAAATCACTAATGAAGAAAGCAGTAATGAAGAAAGTACAGCCGTCGAATTACCAGAAAAAGGCTTAGAGGCCTATCTTCAGCAGCAAGAAAAACAACTTATTATTACCGCATTGAAGCAAACGGGCTGGAATAAAACTCAAGCAGCAGAGCTATTAGGGACCACTTTTCGCTCCCTGCGTTATCGCATGAAGAAGCTAGAGGTGGCTGAAGAGCAAGAGGACTAATTCGCTTGATCATAGAAACAGGATTGCTTAATTCACCAAGCGAACCTATTCTGTTTGTTGGTCTGGATCGCTACTTTTTCTAACCAGTCGAATACCTGAGGTCTTTATCTGTTGACGCAGCGTGTCTAGGGCTTGCTGCTCCCAAGAACGCTCACTACCAGACAAACGGATATCAGGTTGTACCCCAATTTTATCTATTTTTGTTCCTTGAGCGGTTAGATAATGAGCTACGGTTAATTTTACCGCTTGCTCATCGTTCAGTGCTATTACCGACTGTACAGAGCCTTTGCCGTAGCTCGTTTCACCAATGATAGTCGCGCGTTTTTTGGTTTGCATACTACTCGCTAATACTTCTGCCGCTGAAGCAGAGTAGCGATTTTGTAGGATAACTACTGGCAAAGGTTCGAGTATGGCATTGCCTTTAGTAGCTAAGATACGCGCATCCCCTTGCCGACCCTTAACTTGCACCACATCGGTATCGCTCATAAATAAGCTAGCGACATCAATAGCTGAGGTTAACACCCCGCCTGGATTATCTCGTACATCTATCAATACGCCAGTAATAGGGGCCTGCAAATCAATGAGGCTTTGCACTATTTTTTCACGCGTGGTCTCTTGGAACGCGGGTAATTTGATAATAGCAACACCATCAATCAAGCGCGTTTCTATTGTCTGCATTCGCGCATTATTTCGCTGTAGAGTAATGGCGCGCTTGCGTCTACCAGCCTTCGACACTACTACATCGATTTGCGATCCAGCGATACCAGTCAGCAGCTGCTGTATATCATTAGCTTGACGTTCATCATCAAGCTTAAACTCAGCTATTTGATGCAGATAATCCCCTACAGCGATGCCTTTTTTGTCAGCAGGTGAGTCCGCTAGTACCTCAGTAATTACCCAATGAGCATCTTCTTCTCGATAAGCCGCTTTGATGCCGACGTCGCCGACATCACCTTGAGTAAAAGCGCGTAGGTTTTCGTAAGCCTCAGCATCCAAAAACTCTGCATAGCTATCAAGCTTAGTCAGCATGCCACTCATGGCATTATTGAATAGCGTCTCATCATTCACAGCCTCGATATACTCACGGCGTACCAAATCTACTACGGCTACAAAGGTCTTGAGAGTTTCAGGTGAGATCGCTTTTAGGGAAACATTCGCCACCTCAGTGGGTATCTCATTATCGCTATAGTCTGACTCTGCTACTAGCGGATTGCTAGTATCGTCACCTAGAGCATCGATATCGTCATCTGTCCAATTATCATCTTCAGTTATCTGGTCATTATTCTGTAAGCCAATTAACTTCAGCCCTGAGGTGGGGCTAACGGGTTGACTTTGCTGATTAAGCTGCTCTCGTTGCTCACTAGCTTTAACCGTTATAAATTTTTTATTATTATCATAATCATCATTATTAGGCGCGGCTTGAGTCGGCATACTGATACTAGCCACGCCTAACCAACAAATCATTAACATAGGCCTAAAAAATATTGGTTTAAAATATCCAATTTTAGAAGTCGCCATTATCATCGGTGGTAGCGGCTGTGCAGAAGTAGATAAAGGCATAAGAGGACTCATCTAAAGTATAAAAACAAACGAAATATAGGTTATAAAAACTGATAGCTATAAGATAGCTCAAGGCCGATAAAAAAACCACTTAAAGTGTTATTAGCAAATATAGTAGATACTAAAAAAAATGTTATACCTTCTATTTACAGAAAAAAAAGGGAAGAATAATATACTATCCTTCCCTCTTTTATTTTCTATAAGCGCTTATCTAGCAGTAACTTATCTGCTAGTCAGGTGCCAACTACTATTAAATGCTCTAGGCATCTATTAGCAAGTTTTCACCGGTCATCTCGCTCGGCGCTTCAAGATCCATCAATGCCAGTATCGTTGGAGCTACATCACTCAATCTACCACCACTACGCACTTTAACTTGTTTTTTGCCAATATAAATAAGCGGTACGTGCTCAGTAGTATGTTGGGTATGCACTTGCCCACTCTCATAGTCCTGCATCTGCTCACAGTTGCCATGATCCGCCGTGATCAGCATATCACCACCGGCCGCACGAACTGCCGCCTCAACGCGACCGATACAGACATCTAGCGCCTCTACGGCTTTTACCGCCGCATCAAAGATACCAGTATGCCCTACCATATCGCCGTTAGCATAGTTGACGATCAGTACATCATGTTTACCGGACTCAATAGCCTCGACGAGCTTATCTGTGACCTCAGGAGCACTCATTTCTGGCTGTAAGTCATAAGTAGCCACATCAGGAGAAGGAATCAAAATACGCTCTTCACCCTTATATTCTTCTTCACGGCCACCACTAAAGAAAAAAGTCACATGGGCATATTTTTCAGTTTCAGCGATACGCAGCTGCGTTTTACCTTGATCCTGTAAGTATTCGCCAAGCGTATTGGTCAATGAGGTAGGATAATAGGCAATACTAGTCTTAGGATTGTCCGCTAGCACGTCTGAGTACTTAGTTAGCATGACAAAAGCGGATAGTCGCGGTTGCTTGTTACGCGCAAATCCTGAGAATTCGTGATCTGGTAACACAAAAGCTTGTGCCAATTCACGCGCACGATCAGAGCGGAAATTCATAAAGATAAGCGCATCATTATCATCGACAGTGTAAGGTATTTCATCACGGCCAATGACGGTAGTCGGACTAATAAACTCATCGGTTTCACGAGCTTTATAAGCGGCTTGGATAGCACCATCAGCACGAGTGGCTAAACGATCAGCTGTGCCTTCAGTAATCAGCTCATAAGCTTTTTGAACCCGGTCCCAACGATTGTCACGATCCATGGCAAAGTAGCGACCGATAATACTGGCAATCTGCACTCGGCCCCCTTCATAGTGAGCATTGAGTTTTCCAATGTAATCTTTTAGACGATTGATATATTTGTCAGCTGACTTCGGCGGCGTATCACGACCATCTAAGAAGCAATGAACAAAGACGTTTTTGGCACCATGTACCAAAGCTGAGTGACACATCGCTT
>CBETCF010000203.1:0-3711 GCA_965534785.1 uncultured Psychrobacter sp. | reverse complement strand
ACTGACTAAAGCCGCTTGCAGGTCAGCAATATCTAAAGCGACTTCTTGAGTAGCGGTTTCATTTTTATCATTTGGCTGCTCATTGTTAGAGGTCGCGAGCTGCGGCGCAAATAGATAGGAGAGCCGCCATAGAGTTTGATAAGCGCTAAGCAGATGGTGCTCAGTATGAGACATCAGTAGCTGCCAAGCTTCTTGCGATAGGCGTAAGCCAAATTGCTCAGCTTGAACTTGTAACAGCTGTTGGCGCGCGCGCTCATCATAAAAGTTACAGTCGATAACCTGACCGTACTTGGCAAAAGGCGCAAACCATTTACTACTTTGACTGCGCTTATCTTGCTTTGGCGTCAGCCATAATAAGCTATGACTATGAGCGCCCGTCTGCGCCTCTAACGCAAAACGCTCAAGCTCAGCGATAGTCTCTTTGTCAGGCTTATGATTGCCAGTCACTATCAAAGCGCTCGCATCATCAAATAACGATAGGCTACTCAGCTCGGACAATACTTCCTGCCAAGTCTTTACCGATATCAGCTCAATACGTTTGATCGCATAGTTCTGCGCGCGCCAATGCGGACGTAGCGCATCAACAAGCCATTGTTGTAATAGTGACTCATCACCGTGCGCCAGCCACAAGCCAGCCACTGCAACGGAGGGCTGCAATAGTTTGGGGTAGGCTTGTAAAAAGGGTTGCGTCATAGAATATAAATTACCCGTTCATGACTTGCATACTAATATTATAAGTTGAGTACTAAAATCAGTATGCAAATATTTAGAAGGTTAAAAGTTAAAAGTTAGAAGGTTAAGAGGTTGGGATAATGACACTAGTTCTTTCAGAGGGTAGCGCTGAATTGTTTATCATGGGTGAAGCTTTACCATTATCAGGAGCTACTTTTGGTAAGCCAATAGCCACGTATTGATCGGTAATACGGCGAGCGAGACTATCATAGAGCCAGTCACGAACTTGACTACCTTGCTGATCATCAGTGCTGACTGACGCCTCGTTGTACTGATAGCTACGCTCAACTTGAATAGGGTTGGTCAAAGTCACTGGCTGACCATTTTGATAGCTGTTATAAGTGACGTCAGCAGAAAGTACTAGACGAATCTCAGTCAGAACCCCTACCAACTCGTAGCGTCTAAAACGCAAGTTATCCACTTTGATAGTAGCGATTTGCTCAGCATTAGCATTGTTAGCGCTGCTATTAGCGGCACGTTCGATCATACCAATACCATCAATAACCTCGACTCCTAAACCTTCCAAACTTCTAATTAGAGGTAGCTTCAATGGAAAAGACAGTCGATTATCTTCGATAACGACCGCTGTTTTTGCAACTTCAAAATTCAAAGGCGCCTCATAGCCGCGCAAATGAAAGCCACAACCGCTAAGGCTAGTGGCTGCCGCTATGACAGTAACCATAGGCAATGCTGCCAGCAACGAGGTGGCTAATTTTTTAGCAATACTCTGATTAACTATAGTTGCAACCGAGCTTTTCGCCAGTGTTGACAACTGCGCTTTTCGCTGTTGATACGCCATAACCACTATCCTTAATTGCTATAAAAAAGCCTAAAACGTCACTGGTAGAACTAGTAGATAAAAACAGTAAATCAGCCAACAACCACAATATTAACTAGCTTATTAGGCACAACGATTTCTTTTTTGATCTCGCCTGTAAGGAACTTAGCTACGCTGTCAATGCTACGTGCTTGAGCCTTTAGCTGCTCAGGATCACTATTGGGAGCGACTTCCATTTTGCCGCGCACCTTACCATTAACTTGAACGACCATAGTCACTAGGTCTTGAACTAAGGCATTAGTATCAACAGTAGGGTAGCTCATACTCATAGTATCTAGACCTAACTGCTCAAGTAAATGCTCACCAGCATGCGGCGCGTAGACGGATAGCATAATAAGCAAATCTATTAGCGCTTCGTGTTGGACTTGTAAGTCTTGCTCGCCCTTAGCTTTAAAGCTAGTTAGCTCATTAGCCAATTCCATTAGACTGGATACTGGCGTGTTTAAGGCTAAACGCTCGCCTAAGTCTTTATCAATTTTGCCTACTGTCTCATGCGTCTTACGGCGCAAGTTTTTAGCCTCGCGGCTGAGACCATCAATATTCAACGGCTGATTATTGACAGCGCTTAGCGTTAAGTTAGCCGCACTCAAAGCCTCAATATGATCATTAGCAAGACGCCAAACTTTTTTGACGAAGTTATAAGGGCCTTTGAGCGCATCATCAGACCATTCGAGCGTTTGATCAGCAGGAGCGGTAAATAGCGTATAGAGACGCACGGTATCAGCACCATATTGATCGATGGTCGTTTGCGGATCAACGCCGTTATTTTTTGACTTAGACATTTTCTCAATTTTGCCGATAGTCACTGGCTGCCCGTCAGCTTTAAGAATAGCTTTAATCGGTTGACCACGCTCGTTGTAGTCGATATCGACATCATCGGTAAAGTAATAAGTGGTACTACCATCGGCATTAGTGCGATTAAAAGTACCTGCTAACACCATGCCTTGGGTCATTAAGTTTTTGAACGGCTCATCACCAGAGACCAAATTCTCATCACGCATCAGTTTATGGAAAAAACGCGCATAAAGCAGATGCATAACCGCGTGTTCAACACCGCCAACGTATTGATCAACGGGTAACCATTTGTTAGCCGCTGATTTATTGACCATGTTTTGGCTGTCATGCGGACTGGCAAAGCGGGCGTAATACCAGCTCGACTCTACAAAGGTATCAAAGGTATCGGTCTCGCGCTCGGCAGGATTGCCACATTTAGGGCAGCTAGTGTTCACAAACTCAGGCATGTTCTTTAGCGGATTGCCGCGACCATCAGGAACCACATCGGTTGGCAATACTACTGGCAAATCTTGCTCTTCTACTGGCACAGTGCCGCAATGCTCGCAGTTGACCATAGGGATAGGGCAACCCCAATAACGCTGGCGTGACACCCCCCAATCCCGCAGACGGAACTGGATCTTTTTATTCGCTAAGCCTAGTGGTTCAAGCTTAGCTAGCATCGCCTCGAAAGACTGCTCAAAATCCATACCGTCGAACTCGTTTGAGTTGACTAAAGTATTGCGCTCGGTGTAGGCTAAATTGACTTCCGAACCTTCGGCTTCAGCCTCAACTCTAGCGGCATCAAAATAACCCGCTGGCACGTCGATGACTTGTTTAATTGGCAAGTTGTACTTAGTGGCAAATTCATAATCACGCTCATCATGCGCTGGCACTGCCATTACTGCGCCTGAGCCATAGCTCATTAGTACATAATTAGCGACCCAAACTGGCAGCTCTTCACCCGTTAGCGGATGAGTGACCGTAAGACCAGTATCCATACCGATTTTTTCAGCTTTTGCTAAATCGGCTTCAGCGACAGAGCCTTTTTTACACAAGGCATTGAACTGGGCAATGACTTCATCTTTTTCAGCGGCATATTGTGCCAATGGATGCTCAGCGGCAACCGCCACGTAAGTCACCCCCATTAACGTATCAGGACGAGTAGTAAAGACATCAAGCGTATTGTCTTGACCTTCAAGCTCGTAAGGGAAATGCACTTCCATACCGGCACTACGGCCGATCCAGTTGCGCTGCATGGTTAGTACTTCTGATGGCCAATGACCTTCTAGCTGATCCAAGTCATCAAGCAATTCATCGGCGTATTCAGTGATATTGAAGTAGTACATTGGAATATCGCGCTTCTCAAC
>CBETCF010000202.1:0-3786 GCA_965534785.1 uncultured Psychrobacter sp. | reverse complement strand
TTTCGAAGGTTCGCTTAGCGTTGCATTTTGCCATCGATCGCGTTTGACCGCTTTAATAAACCCACGCATTTTAGCTTCGTCCTTTTTACCTTTAGCCGACTCAATGCCACCGCTGACATCAACGCTATAAATAGGCAGGTCTTGCGTAGCAGCAACGTTTTCAGCATCAAGGCCGCCAGCTAAGATAATAGGCAAAGCACTAGTTTGCGGTATCAAATCCCAATCAAAACTGTCACCGGTACCGCCATATTTCTGCGGGTTATAAGCATCGAGTAAAATACTACTCGCGCCTACCGAGGCAAACTTCTCGATTTGGGCTTTAACGCTCTCTAGCGTATGTTGTTCATTATTGATACGCAAAGCTTTTATCCAGCGTTTATTGACGCTGTTGGCAAGCTGTTGGCACTGCTCAGGGCTTTCATCGCCATGAAATTGAATAATATCAAAAGTAACTTTATCGGCTAGATCTAAAAGCTCTTCACTCTTCATATTGACCACCAACGCCACGACACTAGTAAAGGCTGGCACCGCTGTGAGCAAATGCTGCGCTTGTGCTATCGTTACTGCACGGGGACTTGGCGGATAAAACACTAGACCTACCGCATCAACACCCAGTTGGGCCGCCGCTTTGATATCAGCAAGCTCAGTAAATCCACAAAACTTTACGCGCATCTTTTAGCCTTAGCCAGTTAATTTAAGGATTGTATTAATAAAGTAGGGGTAGTTTTTAATCGAGACGTCTATCGCTAGGAATGAATGTGATTTGTTAATTAAAGGGCAAATCAATTGCATCCAAAAACTTATCCTAGCATACTTTTAATCATAGTTTTGTTTATGATTACCATAAGGATTTTCCAATGTCTAAAAAGACAGCGACAACTAGCAATAATAAAGATAGTGATAACAATAATAAGCAAGATAGTCATTCAAATCCGCCGCATTATTTGATGTGGTTTCGTCGTGATTTACGTATTCATGACAATACTGCTTTGGCGGCTATTTGTGAGCAGGCCAACGACAATGATGCACCTGTAACCGCGGTATATTACCTAACACCTAAGCAATGGCATGAGCATGATATGTCGATTGCACAGCTAGATCATATCGCTCGTACTCTGCCTATACTAGCTCAAGACTTGAAAGAGCAGCTAAATATCACTTTAAACGTTTATCTCTGCACAGATTTTGCAGATAGTGTTGATGCTATTGCTGAGCTCTGTAAAGACCAGCAGATCACCACAGTGATGGCCAATCATGAGTACGAAGGCAATGAGATTGAGCGTGATGACAAGTTAGCAAAGCGGCTTGCTGAAGATAATATTGAGTTTATCCGTCATCATGATCAGTGTATTTTGCCGCCGCTGAGCATTACCACCAATGATGGCGATAGCATGTATAAAGTGTTTACGCCTTTTTATAGAAAATGGCGCGATACTTTGGAAGCCGGCTCAGTTACCGCGCATGACCCTGCTGAAGTTAACGTTAATAACGAAACTAAAAATACCATAAAGTCGATGGCACTCAAGTCTGCAAAAAATAATGCTAATACTAGCAGTAGTATAGAAAAGCTCGCAGAAGAAACCGTTGATAACTATATCAAAGCGATAGAGAAAGGCGAGTCTAAGCAATACGCAGATAGCGAGGCACAGCTAAAGCAAGCACGTGAAGATTATCCAGCTGGTGAAAACGCCGCTATTGAGCGTTTAAAGGACTTCGTCGCTGATGATATTAACGACTATGACGTTAGCCGTGATAAGCCTATTTTGCAAGGCACTAGCCATATGTCAGCTTATTTAACTATTGGCGCTATAAGTCCAAGGCTTTGCTACTTGCAAGCGGTCAAAGCACAAGAAAAGCTTCATGGTAATGACAGCGACCATGTTGGTGGTGATGAAGATATCAATCGCTGGATAAGCGAGCTGGCATGGCGGGATTTTTATCGTCACGTACTAGTAGACAAGCCTGAACTGATTCGCCATCAAGCCTATAAGGATGAGACTGATAAAAGCATTAATTGGTCGTATGACAAAGACAATTTTGAGGCTTGGTGTGCTGGTAAAACTGGAGTGCCGTTAGTCGATGCGGCGATGAGAAGCCTTAATGCCACAGGCTTTATGCATAATCGTTTGCGCATGGTAACGGCGATGTTTTTGACTAAGGATTTGTTAATTGATTGGCGCTGGGGTGAGCGTTACTTTATGCAGCAATTAATAGATGGTGACTTTGCCTCCAACAATGGCGGTTGGCAATGGAGCGCTTCTACTGGAACGGATTCTGCACCCTACTTTCGTATTATGAACCCTTTTAGCCAAGCTAAGAGCCATGATACCAAAGGCGAATTTATCAAAACTTGGTTACCTGAACTAAAAGACATTGCTGCTAGCACTTTGCACTCTGAAGATAAAATGCGTAAGGCGCTAAAAAAAGGCGGCGAGTTTGCCAAAGTAAACTACCCAACTCCAATGGTTGAGCACAAGGAAGCACGGCAATTAGCCATTGCTGAATTTAAGAAATAATGGCGCTCTAAATAAAAAAATAGCAAAATTGGTGAATTGACTTAGCTAAAAAAAGCGCTAACTCACTAGTTATTTAGCGATCATAATTGCTGCGATTGCTGAATAACGGTTGGAGTTGCTTTAGTATTATCAATGTTAGTTTCCAATATTCGAGTTTGAATCACATATAGAGCATAACCCAATAAGGTGAAGCTAATTATCAACAATACCCAAGTAGCAAACGATAGCTTGTCGTTTGACTTAGGGCGCTTACTCAATTTATTGCGCTTATTATCGGCAGATGACTTATTATTAGAAACGGACATAGACGCCTCCTATTATATTGACTTATTTTATCGGCAGCATTGATAAGGCTACGATGAATAATAAATAAGTCTTACTATATAATATAATAGCGCTATCCCCAGTAATATCAAGCGAGAACTGTCAACTAGCGGTATAAGCTATCTCTGTAGAAATCTATGCGGTACTCGCCGGCATTTGACACGCGCCTGCGCCTTGGGTAGTCACGGTTACTACTGCCCCCGTCATGGCAAACAGCTGCTGCAATTGCTGCTGCGCGTTTTGTAGCGCTAAAGTCATCACATCGCCGCGGCAAGCACGCTCAAGGACTTCTTTTTTGGCCGTGCTTTGCGCTTGTTCTAATATCTTCGGATCGACTTGCACCATTCCAAAGACTCCGGTTTGCCAGTCGTAGATTTCTATATCATCGAGGTAAACGGCAAATATCTCTGAAGGTGGAATAGTAATATTGATCTTCGGCATAATAGAAACAGGATTTTCAGTAATAGCAGCTTGCTCATCGCTATTATCGTCAAGCGTCTGGGTAGGCTGCACTACTTGTACCATTTCAGGCGTCAAAGCACTTAAATCGATACCTGCTTGCACTCGACCTTTAGCAATAAACAGCGCTTTTTGTTCATCCTGCCACAATTTCATCCAACTGCCCGCGCGCTCGCTAGTAATAATAGTATCGACACTAAAGGCGACCGTTTGCAAGCGATTGAGTTGCTGAATTTGCGTGACTACCCCTTCGCGAGTAATAGTCTCAATAGGCTCTTTCTCAGGGCCCTTTTGCATAATATAAATAGCAAAGGCTAAAGCCGCTAAACCCACAAATAATAATAGCCACGACATCTTTGCGATCTTTGGCTTAGGCTTTAACTCTTTCACGAGATTATTATTAAGTCCAGAGTCTCGTGATTCAGGTGTGGTCATGGTAGCTACCTTTATAGGTTATTATTTAAGATGCTTATCTTTTTGGAAACTT
>CBETCF010000201.1:0-3792 GCA_965534785.1 uncultured Psychrobacter sp. | reverse complement strand
ACGCCTTTTTTGCCGCCAGTGCGCTGTAATGAATGAATCAAAGTGATTAAAATACGGGCACCTGAACAACCCACTGGGTGACCGAGCGCACAGGCTCCGCCTTCGATGTTAACTTTGCTATGCTCAATGTTTAGCTCGTCCATCGCTGCCATAGTCACCATAGCAAAGGCTTCGTTAATCTCCCAAAGATCGACATCGGCTACTGACCAGCCCGCTTTGTCCAATACTTTTTCGATAGCGCCTATTGGCGCAATAGTGAATTCGCTTGGATGACGTGAGTTTGAAGCCGTAGCAACAATACGCGCTTGAAAATCTAAGCCTTCCGCTTTGGCTTGTGACTCTTTCATTACTACTACTGCCGCGCCGCCATCTGAGATTGAGCTAGCGTTAGCAGCAGTAATGGTACCGTCTTTAGCAAAAGCAGCACGTAGCTTAGGGATGCGCTCAGCATTAGCCAAGCCTGGCTCTTCGTCAGTGTCGACTGTTTGCTCGCCTTTACGGGTTTCGAAAGTTACTGGCGTAATCTCATCATCGAAGTGACCGTCTTTGATAGCAGTAAGGGCACGGTTGAGCGATTCAATAGCGAAGTCGTCCATTTGCTCGCGAGTATAACCCTTTTCATCCGCCATCTCTTGCGCGAACTGACCCATAAGTTTACCGGTTTCAGCATCCTCTAGACCATCTAAGAACATATGATCTTTGACTTCTTTATGACCCATGCGGTAGCCACCGCGTGCGCCTGGCATGATATAAGGTGCATTAGTCATTGACTCCATGCCGCCAGCTACCGCGACATCGAAGCTACCGGCTTTGATACCATCATAAGCTTGCATCACCGCTTTTAGGCCAGAACCACAGAGCTTATTAATCGTGACAGCGCCCGTAGCATCAGGAAGACCGGCTTTACGCATGGCTTGACGAGCTGGGCCTTGACCCAAACCGGCGGTCAAAATACAGCCCATAATAACTTCATCGACGCTCTCAACACTGATACCAGAGCGCTCAACAGCGGCCTTTATAGCAGCAGCACCTAAGCTTGATGCGCTAACGTCTTTTAAGGCGCCTTGGAAGCCGCCCATAGGAGTACGTGCGCCATTAACGATTACGATTGCATCATTTGACATAGTTTTTCCCTTTTTGGTATTAATTAATATTTAGCAATAGCAGTGCTTTTATTATAGGGGCTAGAGTATTGCTTTAAAATACTAAAGGCTATACTGGTAATTCTGCAAAAAAAGCTAGCTAAACCTAAGTGCTAGTATTACGTCTGATACAACGTAGCTACTTTATTTAGTATTAACTGTATTAGAGCTAGCCATTAAGCCAATTCGTCCAAGCGAATGCGCACCACTTTACCCGTGATAGCTTCTAGCTTTTCAATCTTCTCAATAGCGAGATTCATTTGGCTCTCAACCACTGGTAGCGTCAAGATAATGATCGGTACTTGGCCAGCTTTATGCGTAGGTTTCTGCAAAATTGCATCGATATTGATACCGGCATCGCTTAATATACGAGTGATATCTGCTAACACGCCTGGATTATCAAAAGCATGAACGCGTAGATAATAGCCAGTAGTCATCTGATCTGCGCGTAATATTGGCGTATCAGATAATTGCTCAGGCTGAAAAGATAAGTGCGGCACATGATGGCCTTGGTTGCTACCTAATACCCGTACCAAATCCATTACGTCAGCCATCACTGCCGAAGCCGTTGCTCCAGCACCAGCGCCATCGCCATAATAAAGCGTTTGGCCTAGCGGGTGTGAATTTACCAGTACCGCGTTTTTTACCCCATTGACGTTAGCTAGTAAGGCGTCTTGCGGAATAAGAGTAGGGTGGACACGCAGTTCGATACCAGCATCATCTTCAAGCCCATTACCATCACGACGCACCGCAAAGCCTACGTGCTTAATACGGTAGCCAAGCTCTTCAGCATAGCTAACGTCTTGTAAAGTAATATCAGTAATGCCTTCACAGTAAACTTTGTCAAACTGTAGCGGAATACCAAAGGCAATAGAAGCTAGTAGTGCCAGCTTATGCGCGGCATCGATACCTTCAACATCAAAAGTAGGATCGGCTTCAGCATAACCAAGCTCTTGCGCCTCGCTCAATACATCAGCAAAAGGACGACCTTTATCACGCATCTCCGTCATGATGAAGTTGCCAGTACCATTGATGATGCCAGCTAGCCAATCGATTTTATTAGCGGCTAAGGCTTCACGCATCACCTTGATAATAGGAATACCGCCGGCGACCGCTGCTTCATAAGCGACATGGACGTTGTTGGCTTCTGCTGCCGCAAAAATCTCATTGCCGTGCTCAGCAAGCAAAGCTTTATTGGCAGTCACTACATGTTTGCCATTATTGATGGCTTGCATGATGACGTCTTTTGCCAGAGTAGTCCCACCGATCACTTCAATGACAATATCGACATTATCGCTAGCGGCTACCGCCATCAGATCAGAATTTTGGGTAATACTGGAATCGATATCATCACGCTGGCGACGGGTGCCGACTTCAGTGATCATAATATCGCGTCCACTACGACGTTTAAGCTCGCCTAAATTGTCATTTATTAAATTGACCACGCCAGTACCGACGGTACCGAGGCCAAGTATCGCTAGTTTGATGGATTTACTCACAGTATCCTCAGAAAAATAAATAAGTGTATAAAAATAGCTAGAAGTATAGAAGTTATAGTTAAAAGGTCAAAAAATGGCTTATGTAAAGGTAACCCAAACATAAGCGCGCTGATTTTATCTAGCGCTTTATCGTATCATACCGACAAGCAACCGTTGCGTCTATTCAATGTTGCGAAAGTCGGGTTTGCTAGTTTAAAGTACTGAATACGACTTAATGTGGCTCATTATTTATAAGCGTTGATCGCTTGTTCTAATTCCGCCGCTGGTAAGTAACCGCCGACTTGATGGCCTGTCTCAGTAAAGATAGCCGGTGTACCGCGCACCCCTAAACTAGCTCCTACTGCCATTTGCTCTTGCACCGGATTAGCACAGCTAGGCGCTTGTACGTCAGCACCCATTTTTGCTTGGTTCATAGCTGCTTTACGATCCTGACTACACCAGATGGCTTCCATCTTGGGTACAGATTCTTGGCTGCGAGGCCATGCTAGATAACGAACCTCGATACCACGAGCATTGATATCGGCAATCTCTTCGTGCATCTTAGTACAATAAGGGCAATCAGCATCGGTAAAGGAGTAAATCACTGATTTGGTCGCACCAGTTGCTGGAAAAATGACCATATCTTTTTTATCTACGCTCTCCAATGTCTTTATTGCCGATTTAGCGACTAAGTCGGCACTAATGTCAACTGGTACTGCACCACCAACGCCAACGATCTGACCCTGAATGATATGCTTACCGCTCTTGTCAGTGAAAAAAGAAGGCAGTCCCTCAGCGCTTACCCAATAAATGCCATCCATATCAGTAGGTACGGCTGAGGTAATCGTCTCTTCAATACCAGAAGCGGCTAAATTGGCCTGTAAAGCTTTAACTACGGACGCATCATTTTCTTTTACCGAGTCGCTAGTAGAGGCTACAGCTTGCTTGTTACTAGTTACGTTGGTACTAGTAGCGTCAGCTGCATTGTTTGAACAACCAACAGCCACAGCTATTAATAGCGTACTGGCTACTGCTTTTGCTAATTTATTATCAGCAAACTTATTAGAACCTTTAAGGTTAAAAGAGCGGAATAAAGACATATGATATTTCCTGTAGGCGATAGCGCCTATTGGTGATTCGGTAGTGAATAAGGTATAGCTTATTTTATTAGG
>CBETCF010000200.1:0-3798 GCA_965534785.1 uncultured Psychrobacter sp. | reverse complement strand
GCTGAGTTTGATTTGATTGAGTTTCGGTATTTGGTTAGATAATAAACACTGCTGGAAAATGCTTTTTCATTAAAAAAAAGGCGGGTTATGCATTCGCTAACCCACCCTATTATCCTTTCAAAACTAATCTTGATCTCTAATCCATCAATTTGAAAAAGTGCTGGCGATAGTGCTTTAATTCGCGGATAGAATCGCGGATATCGTCTAAGGCTAAATGACTGCCGCCTTTTTCAAAACCCTTTAGAATATCGGGACGCCAGCGAAAGCATAGCTCTTTAATCGATGACACATCCAAGTTGCGATAATGAAAAAATCTTTCTAACTCTGGCATTTGTCGTGCCATAAAGCGACGATCCTGACAGATAGAGTTGCCACACATTGGCGACTTGCCACTATCTACCCATTTACTCAAAAACTTAATAGTTTCAGCTTCCGCCTCTGCTAAGGTTACTTTACTACGGCGTACTCTATCGACTAGCCCTGATTGACCATGCTGCTTAGTATTCCAATCGTCCATCTTATTCAATCTTTGATCGGATACCTTAATCGCAAACACTGGCCCTTCAGCCAAGACGTTCAAGTCCTCATCAGTAACTACTGTGGCAATCTCGATAATCTCGTCATTGAGAGTATCTAATCCGGTCATTTCTAGGTCTATCCATACCAACCCTTTTTTGCCTTGGTTTTTGATTCTTATTTTGTTGGGATGGTCGTCAATACTCATAAGGGTTCCTAATAAGTTTAAATAATCAATGATTTGTAGCATTTTTCGCTATGATAGGTTACAAAACCTCTGTCTAGCATCGGTGCTTAAGGCTGTATGTTAGCAAATTTTCGCGCTACACTTAACAATATTTTTTAATAGGCAGCACCCATGGCATTGATTCGACAACGCAAACTCACCAAACAACAGATTCGCCGTATAGACAAGCAGCAACTGTCTAATCAGGACAGTATTGATCACAGTTTGATGGATGGCGTAGTCATGGCGCATTATGGCAAGCAGCTAGAAGTACAAGTCACTAGCCTGCCCGTTGACATTCCTGTACAACCAGAAATTGGCCCTGATGATCCAGAGCCTTTTTGGCAAGAATTAGCGCTAGGTGATATTTGGCGTTGTCATGTGCGTACCAACCTACCTATGCTTGCTGCAGGCGATCAAGTGCGCTGGACTGCCGACCCCAATACTGGTTTTGGCCGCATCGAATCGGTAAAACCGCGTACTTCGATGGTTTCACGTCCCGATCGTTATCATAAACTCAAACCTGTCGCCGCCAATGTCGATATTTTAGCTATTGTCTTTGCGCCGTTGCCAGCTGCGGCGCCCTCGCTGATTGATCGCTATTTAGTCGTTTGCCATCACGCCGGTGTTAAGCCCTTATTGGTGTTGAATAAAGCGGACTTGTTAGGCCAAGAGGGCGATGCCGATACCAAAGAGCTACTCACTCAATATGCCGCATTGGGCTACGAGAGTGTATTGACCTCTGTCGATTGTCCAGAAAATATTGCCGATAGCAATGAGCAAATAGGCTTGGGCGAGCTGAAAACTTATATCGATAATAAGCTAGTCATTTTCGCCGGTCAGTCGGGTGTCGGTAAAAGCAGTCTGATTAATGCACTACTGCCAGAGTCGGCGCAGAGCGTCAATATCATCTCTGAGAACTCGCAACTCGGTCAGCATACTACTACTACCAGTCGGCTATTACCTTTTAACCCTGATGACTTGAGCGCTGGCGGTATCGTTGATACTCCTGGTATTCGCGAGTATGGTATCTGGCATCTCACCCCTGAGGACATCATCTCAGGCTTTGTCGAGCTTGCACCACTTGCCGGTTACTGTCAGTTCCGTGACTGTCGCCACACTCATAATTCTAAAGGCTGCGCATTATGGCAAGCGGTAGCCGATGGTGAAGTATTACAGCGCCGTGTCGAGAATCTAGTGACTTTAAGAGAAGAAGCCGACACTAAGCCTTATTAACCTTTATCTTATAGGTGTCATATATAATAATTTCAATACAGTAGGGCTGGGATGGAAGTTTCGTAGCTTCTGTCTGCGTAGGCATAGCACGCCAGAAAAATTCATACTAGTCCTACGTCTAATCTAAAGACTATACTGTTAATATCCACTATAGATATATTCGCTTTTTCGACCGTTTACTATAGAGATTCTTATCGGTATAATAGCGCCTGGTTCTATAAGGTTAGATTGTATTCGCAGTCTGCTAGAACCCTAATTTTTGGAGGTCTGTTTTGGATCGTGCGCTAGAATTTGTGGGCAACCACCCGTTTTTATTTGGTATCTTGGCAGTGCTAGCGGTACTGTTTTTTGCTATTGAAAATAAACGTAGTGGCAAAAAAATATCACCCAATACGCTTGGCATGATGGTCAACTCCCAAAACGCGCAATTGATCGATATTCGTGCCAAAAAGAAGTTTGAGACGGGTTATATTCAAGGCAGTCGTAATATTCCTTTTACCGAAGTCAAAGATCGCTTAGAAGAAATACGCGCTATCGAGCATCCAATAATCATTATTTGTGATATGGGTGTGCAAGCTGGAGCCGCGATACAGATGATTGGTAAAGACAACGTTTATCGCTTAGAAGGCGGTGTTGGTGGGTGGCAAGGCGCTGGTATGCCATTAGTTGGGTTAAAAGATACTCAGGCAAAAAAAGCCAAAGCTAAGCCTAAATTAAGCAAGTAACTGCTAGATGAAAACTAGCAGTTAGAAAAATTGCTGCTATTTATAGAAAAGATGTCATATCAATATGATGTCTTTTTTTTGGCTACTATTACTGGTTCAATATAAAATAGAGGCTCCACGCTATTGTGAACTTTTATTACATTTGCAGCCATAAGCTTGAATTTATAGCCCTTAGCCCCACTTTATAAATGAAGATAATTAAATGTAGACTGGTCATTAACTCATTAGCAACGACTAGCATGACTAATTATAATACTTCTTAGCTACAATGACCTTTAGTACTACTATTTATTATCACTCATTTATTAAATATAAGGCTTTATTATGACCGTACCTGTCAAAGTTTATACCACACCTATTTGCCCTTACTGCACCAACGCCAAAAAACTATTACAATCTAAAGGCGTTGATTATGAGGAGATTGGTATGCATGACATCAGTAGCGATGAGCGCCGTGCTTTGATGCAAAAGACTAATAACTATCGCACTGTACCGCAGATTTTCATCGGTGATACTTTCGTTGGCGGTTTTGATGAGCTTAATCAGTTCAATCAACAAGGCAAGCTTGACGAGCTTTTAGCCGGTTAAACTGTTATATTTACTTGCACTTTGCTCCACCATTTAATTTAACTTTTGAGGAAATACCATGGCTGAAGAACAAGCACAACCGCAACTGGCGTTAGAACGTATTTATGTCAAAGACATGTCACTTGAAGTCCCAGGCGCTGACGTATTCACCAAAGAGTGGAACCCAGAGCTTGATATCAATTTATCAAGCAACGCTGATAAACTTGATGATGACCATTATCAAGTGACTTTGACCGTTAGCGTTAATGCCAAAAACGCTGAAGCACCAGCCTTTATCGCTGAAGTGCATCAAGCCGGTATTTTCTTGCTAAAAGATATACCTGAAGATCAAATCGGCCAAATCTTAGGTGCTTATTGCCCTAACGTCTTGTTCCCTTATGCGCGTGAAGTGATTAGCGATATCGTTACTCGTGGTAGCTTCCCACAATTGCTATTAGCGCCGGTCAACTTTGATCAAGCCTATGCCCAAAGCCAAGAGCAAGCTCAAATTGATGCTGAAGGTAAAGC
>CBETCF010000199.1:0-3856 GCA_965534785.1 uncultured Psychrobacter sp. | reverse complement strand
AGCCGCGTCAAAGTAGTGCTAATGGTAGTAGTTCTAATAGCAGCGCTAACAACAGTGCTAAAAATGAGGCTTCAAGCCAGCGTCAGGTAAATAGCCAGAATAATGGTAGCCCAAGCAACCAAAGTAGTAATCAAAATAGTAATAAAAACAGCGCTAATCAAAATAGCAATCAGCGCACGGCTGATCGCACCGTTAGCCATAGCAATGAGCATCGCAACCAAGCCAATCGCCAAGTCGCAGATAATGCTCCGCAGACTAGCCAAGCGGCAACTACTAGTCCAGCTACCGTTGCTGTGCAACAGAGCGCCGCACAACCGCAAGCTGTGGCTTGGTTGTCTAATCTTTTTGCACAAGCTCCACAAGCAAAGATCGCTAACGTTAGTAGCCATAACGCTGCAGAAGCTATTGAAGCCTTAGTCAATACTGGTGCCCAAAGCTTAGGCTCGTTCGGTCAAACGGACAGCAGCGCCTTGAATCAAGACTTGAGCTCTTCTGCCACTGCTGATCAGCAAAACTCACAACCCAATCAGCAGCCTACCTCTGATAAGAGCGCTAATGAGCGTCAATCAACTCGTCGTAATCAAAACGACAATGCTAGTAATGATGCTAATAACGATGATAAAGCAGATGACAAACGCCGTCGTAAGACTCGTAAGCCAAGACCTACCAAGTCGCATCAGAGAAAAGAGCAGCGAGAGCAGCCTACTAATGATGAGAGCAATGAAAGTAATGCTAATAATGCAAGCGCCGATAATAATCGTCAAAGCCAGTTAGCAGACGATCAAGATAAGTCTGACAGCAATAATAAACGTCATATCGATCGCAATAATCGCAATCGCCAGAGCTCTAGTAGCCCCAATAATGAAGGCAATGAGCGTCAGGATAGCAGTCAGACTAATAACGAGGCGGATGAGCAAACTCGTAGCAAACGTAAGCCGCATAGCCAACGCAGCTCGCGTGGCACCCTTGAGCGTGGCGAGACTTTGGACGCTAGTAGTGTAAAAGCTAACCAAGCCAATAACGCTAAGCAAAACGATGAGTCGCGTAATAACGATAGTAGCAGTCAAAGCTCTACTAACGGTCGTCGCAATCAAGATCCCAACGAGGTCACGCTGCAGGTCAATGAAGCGCCAGTGCAATTGAAGTCGCCAGAGGTTGTACATCTGTCTTTGGATGATAGTAAAGCAACTGCGGCAAACAAGCCTGCAGATAAGCCGAAAGCCGATAAAGAAGCTGCCGACAAAAAAACTCAGTTTGCAGAGGTAAAGACACAGAGTGCAGAAAACGCTACTTCTGAGTCTAACGAAGCTAATAATTCAGCTAAACAGGACGACTCGGCGAAACCAGCTGACAGCGGTTCAACTCCTGCAGTCGATACGGCTAAAGAGAACGCTAGCAAAAACGAGGCTACCAAAGCTGAAGTTAGCAATAGTGTAGCTGAAACCGAAGCAACGACTAATGACGATAGTAAAGCTGACTCTACTACAGAGGCAACCGCGTCTAAACCAGCATCTGCAACCGCTGCAGACAAAGACTCTGCGCCAGTAACGGCTACTAGCAACGATAGCGTTGATAAAGCGGATAAGACTGATGCTGCTAGCAATACTGCTGCTCAAATCCAAGCTAAGCCAGAGGCTAGCGCTAATGAGCCTGCCGAGCTTAGTAGTGGCTTTGATCTTGACCATGATAAGTTATTTGCAGCGCGTTATGTCACTGCCAGTAAATTTGGCCAAGCTAGTAATGACCCTCGTGTCGTACGCCGTGAGCAAGCTTCAGCAACCAAGCCAAAAGCTGAGACTGCTGATAGCTCAAGCAGTAATGTAGCATTAGTTCGTGGTACTGTCGGTACTTTCATCCGCGCCAGTTTAGCTGAAGCGGAAAAGCGTCTGGCTAATGAGGGCGTCATTAACTGCTTTATTGCAGCCATTGCCGAACACTCAAAGGTAACGCCAGTGGCTACTGAGACTGCTGATATTGATAGTCAGGAATCGACTTTCGATTTCATTAACTATGGTTATGAGCCGCTAACTGCCGATTATCTGCAGCGCTTTAAGACTATGACTGAGTCTACAAGCCAAGTGGCTATCGAGCAGGGCAAAACTGCGGTAGCGCCTCGTCCTATCACTAAACGTGCTAGTAACGATCCTCGTGGTCAGCATGCTGATTACAAGGAACAGGCTAAAGTAGAAGAGCCGATAGAGAAATCAGGAGAACAACAGCAAGCTACTTTGACTGTTCCTCAAGTTGCTAGCGAAAATGCTGATATTGACACTGATGCTCATGATATCGCAGCAACGGCGCTATCAGCAGAATCTCAAGCTGACACTATCAGTGCTGAAAGTGAGCAGCTGTTAGAGGTAGAGCAGACTATCGATAATGAGCCTGATGCTAGCAGTAATATTGACAGCAAGGAAAGCGCGCAGGCTGAAAAGTCAAAAACTACCATCGCTAGTTACAAAAACATGATCGAGAATGTGGCTGAGCAATTATTGCCACAGACCGGTATGTTTAACCTAACGACGCCGAAGGTACCTAAAGCGCGCAGTCGCAAGCCTAAGACTGAGCATAAGAAACCAACTCAAGCTGAAAAAGCAGAAGCTATTAGCAACAGCACTGATACTGGCACGGATAACGATAGCTAAGCTAAATACAAAGTCTTAGAGCTAGTTTGTAGCTATCAAAACAAAAGCCCCGATATTAATATCGGGGCTTTTTTATAATTAAAACTTTGAATCTGTATTGCTAAATTTTGCTTTGAGATTTTCTTCGTAGCTTACGATAGCTTAATGAGTGACTGACTCTTTATCATCGCCGCCGCGCATTTTACCAACGATAGTGAAGATACCCACTATAATAGCGCCAATGATAAAACCTATTACCCCGTTTAGTACAGCGGTGGTCACGCTTTCAAAAACACCAGTAAGATGAGCAATATCTTCAACACCATGGTCTAAAAAGCCAATACCATGGACTAAAATACCACCACCAACTAAGAACATCGCTAAAGTACCGGCGATAGATAAGAACTTCATGAGTTTGGGCGCTGCAGCAAACAGCACCTCCCCTACTTTTTGGGTGAAATTACCTTCTTTCTCCATCAAATGTAAACCCAGATCATCTATTTTTACGATGCCCGCTACTAATCCATAAATACCAACTGTGATGGCAATCGCTAGGATAGAGAGCACTAGACTGCGCTGGAGTAGTGTAGCCGATGCCGTCGAGCCTAAAGCAATCACGATAATTTCCGCTGATAAAATAAAATCAGTACGAATAGCGCCTTTAATTTTACGTTTCTCAAAAGCGACTAAATCCACAGTCTCGTCAGCGTTGGCTTTTAAACGCGCGGCGTGCTCCTCATCGTCTGGTAATGCATGAGGCCAGAATCTATGAATAACCTTCTCAGCTCCTTCATAGACTAAGAACAAACCGCCACACATTAGCAGTATGGTTATCAAAGGTGGGTAAATGGCGCTAATTAACAACGCAGCAGGGACCAAAATTAGCTTGTTTAAAAATGAGCCTTTTGCAACTGCCCATACCACAGGCAGCTCACGATTGGCTTTAACGCCACTCACTTGTTCAGCGTTAAGCGCTAAATCATCGCCTAAAACTCCTGCTGTTTTTTTGGCTGCGACTTTGGTCATGACTGAGACGTCATCCAATATCACACTAATGTCATCAAGTAGGGTTAGTAAACTGGCACCTGCCATAGATATTCCTCAAAAGTTATGAATAGTAATCAAATCGTTTATAGTAATAGTGAATTCTAAATTCTAGACTACCTATACTCAGAGCGACATTACATAGTAACAATGTATTTATTTTGATTATAAACTTAACACAACTTTGGTTC
>CBETCF010000198.1:0-3877 GCA_965534785.1 uncultured Psychrobacter sp. | reverse complement strand
AAGGCGCTAGTGAGGTCTTTTATCATGGACAGCCTATCGCTGCGGTGATTGCTGAGACTTTCGAAGCGGCTACTGAAGGCGCGAAAGCACTAAAAATCACTTATAAAGATCATAGTGAATTGGCAGCATTAGACTTCAATAAAGAGCTGCCAAAAGCTCATAACGTTGATGACTCTAAGGGTTCGGATAAAAACGCTAAACAAGGTAATCCCGACAAAGGACTTGCTGATTCGGCAGTAACGCTTGATCGCTTTTATCATACGCCAAGTCAAAACAGCTCAGCGATGGAGCCGCATGCTACGCTTGCTCATTGGGAAGATGACAAGCTAATTATGTACTCTTCTAATCAGATGCTTTCTAGCTGTAAAAAGCAAATCGCTGACGCCCTAGAAATGGAAGCTGATAAAGTGCAATTAATTGCCAAATATGTCGGTGGCGGTTTTGGTAGTAAGCTGGGGATTTCTCCTGAGTCTATCGCCGCCGCTATATCTGCGAAAGAATTGCAGCGTCCGGTATTAATTGTAATGACACGTCCGCAAGTGATGGAAGCGACGGTCAGACGTTCCAATACGCGACAGCGTATAGCTATTGGCTGTGATAAAGACGGTATTATTAATACTATGATTCACGATACGGTCTCTAGTAACTTGCCAGAAGAAGCTTTTTATGAGCCTGCTGCCTTATCTACTAAATATTTGTATCGTGGTGAAAATCGTCAGGTAAACTACCAAAAAGTTGAGATGAATCAGGTACTATCAGGCTCTATGCGCGCGCCTGGCGAAGCGGTTGGTCAGATCGCCATGGAATGTGCGATGGATGAATTGGCTGAAAAGTTAGCCCTTGATCCGATTGAGTTTCGTCGTCGCAACGAGCCTGAAAAAGACCCAAGCCAAGATATCCCCTTCTCTACTCGTCAGCTGATTGCTTGTATGGAGCAAGGCGCAGAGCAGTTCGGCTGGGATCAACGTATCGCCAAACCAGCTAGTCGCTTAGAAGGCGATTGGTGGTTAGGTGTGGGCATGGCAGCCGCTTCTCGCGGCAATAACTTAGCGCCTTCTGAAGCCCGAGCTATTCTGCAAATAGACCACTCCAAAGCGCTAGGTGTCAAAGCCATTATCGAGACCGATATGACTGACATCGGCACCGGCTCTTATACCGTGTTTACCCAAGTTGCCGCCGATTTATTAGGATTACCTATAGATCATATCGAGATGAAGCTCGGTGACACTAGTTTGCCACCTGCTGTTGGATCCGGTGGTAGTATGGGCGCGGCAAGCTCAGGGAGTAGTATTTATCTGGCCTGTCAGCAGCTACGTGAGATGCTAGCGAAAAAAGTCGGTCTACATGCTGAGACCATCCAAATCGATAGCGGACGAATCAAGCAAGTTGGTGAGTATGACGCTAATGTTATAGAGTCAGTAGTAGAGGCTGGTAAAAATATTGCTAGTGGTGTGGCAGATAATGCTCTTCATAAGCTAAAAGAGAAGACAGGATTTACCACATCCAAGCCTAAACGCGATGTTGATGAAGACAATAAAAGCGATAAAGGCAACTATGACTTTAGTAAAACTGAGTCTTACTCATTAGCTAAGGTTGTCGCTAGCTATAATGAGCAAAGAGTCAGTGCAAAAGGTTTTATTTCTCCAGGTAAAAACGGTAAAAGCCATCGCCAAGCTTCTTTTGGCGCAAACTTTGCTGAAGTCGCGGTTCATAAAGTGACAGGTGAAATTCGCGTCAAGCGTATGACAGGTGCTTTTGCCGCAGGTCGTATTCTTAACGAAAAGACCGCCACTTCACAGTGCTATGGTGGCATGGTGTTTGGCATAGGCTCAGCGCTGATGGAGCAAGTCATTTATGACAAGCGTGATGGACGCCTGTGTAATCACGACTTGGCTGAATATCATGTGCCAGTCAACGCCGATGTACCGCAGTTAGAAGTGATACTGGTCGAAGAAGATGATCGTTATGCCAATCCTATGCATATCAAGGGTATCGGTGAGACCGCAATTTCAGGGGCAGCAGCGGCTATTGCCAACGCTGTTTATAATGCTGTCGGTGTCCGTATTTATGACTTCCCTATTACTTTAGATAAGCTTTTGGCCGATATGCCTGAGTAGAGACAGCTATGAACCAAGTCGCTGACATTCTTAAACTTGCCTTTGACGCGCAACATAAAAAAGTTGATGCGGTATTAGCAACGGTCGTGCGCACTGAAGGCTCGGCTTATAGAAAGCCCGGTGCGATGATGCTCATTTGTGAGGATGGTCGCTCGGTGGGCATGATTAGCGGCGGTTGTCTGGAGCCACATATTATCAAACGTGCTTTTTGGTTGACTCGTAATGGCGCTAGTGTACAAATCTATCAAACGGGTGATGAGCAAAAAGAGGTTTATGATGAAGAGGACGATTTTAGCATTGGCTTGAATGACGAGTTAAACTTTGGCTTAGGCTGCAATGGCAAAGTTCACGTGTTATTTGAGCGATTGTCTTCTGCAGCGCCTTATTTAAAGTTAATCAAAAAAGTCCGTCAAAGTGGGCAGCCAACCACTGTCGCTACTCTAATTCGCTCTAACCGTTCTGAGTTTAGAGTTGGAACAAGGGTCAATTTAAACGATAGTTTGTTAGAAGGAAATGCAAATTCCCAAGCAATATCCCAGCCAATAATTGATGAGTTATCAGCCTATCAAGTGAGTAACAACAACGCTGACTATGTCGTTCTAAAAAGCCTAGTTATTAAAAGCTCTACTCAAAAGAAGAATAATAGCTCAGATAATAACGTAAACACTAGCTTACAAACCGAGTGGCTAGTCCAACGCTTACAACCGCAAATTCGATTGCTAATATGTGGTGCAGGTAACGATGTGATGCCGTTAGTGACGATGGCAAAATTGCAAGATTGGCATGTGACAGTGATTGATAGCCGACCACAATATGCAACTTGCCAGCGTTTCCCACAAGCCGATTCGGCTTTATGCTTGCCTTTGGAAGATAGCGAGAGCTTACTTAAATTAACTCATAATGCCGCGGTAGCGCTTATGTCGCATAGCCTGAGTCAAGACCGTACGCGTTTAGCTATATTGCTAGAACACCCAAAAAGCTATAACTACCTCGGACAGTTAGGGCCGCGCTATCGTACCGAGCGTTTGATTAGAGAGATTAGCTCGGCTTGTGATAACCCTTTAAGTCTAGCAGACGGTATTAACCAACTGCACTACCCTATCGGCTATAAACTAGGCGGTGATGGCCCGGAAGCTTTGGCATTAAGTATCATGGCGCAAATCAGTGCGGTGGTTCATGAGCAAGTAAAAGTTACTAAAGAATTAGCACAGCCAAAAGCACAGATGCTAACCGACGAAGCCAGTTATGAGTAATCGCTTTTTAAGTACTAAGAATAAAAATATAAATCACGCCGTTATCATCTTAGCTAGTGGCCTAAGTCAGCGACTTGGTCGGTCTAAACAGTTACTAGTAAAGAATTCTGAGCCCTTAATTAGTTATATGCTTAAGTTGGCTTTGGCTACTCAAGCAAAAGCCATCATTATCGTTATTCCTCAGCAAAATGTATCTATTAGTTCTAATATTGAAACAACTATTGATAGTTTAGAACCACAAAACTCAATTATTCAACTCATTAGTAATCCTAGCCCAGAATTAGGAATGGCAGAGAGCTTATCTTTGGGGATTAAGGCATTAAAAGTTCAGCAAAACTTAGCTATTAAGCGCGTATTGATTATGGGTGTTGACCAAGTTTTATTAGACTCTAAGCATTTAAATCAGCTATTAGTAATAGACAAAATGGTAATGGCTAGTCGCTATCCACATCTAGAGGATAATTTTGCTATTGATAATTCTAAGCAATCTATCATCGGCCTGCCGAT